>NZ_JBEYVJ010000188.1:0-13758 GCF_040643935.1 Kitasatospora sp. NPDC047058
AACGCAGCACTCAAGCCCGGAAAGACAACAGCCACTGACGCAGCCATGGATCACCGCTTCATCGCTCCCGTTTGCCCTTGCTGGGCTCCGCTCCGGTATCGCCGCTCGCGATGACGCGGGGACGCCCCTCGAGGACGCGCTCACCCAGTTCTACGCCGCGCTTGTCGCCGAACTGGGCCACAAGCTAGCAGCCAGTTGGCTGATGAGGCTGTTCGACCTCGCTCCCGACACTGAGAAGACCATCGCTGCGCGTGTCGTGCTGACGCACCAAGGAAGCTGAAGGCCCCACGGCCGGGAGGTGACAGCCCGTCGGTTTGGGGCTTGGTGGCCGGCATCCGTGCGGGTTGTTGGTGGGCGAGCGGGGCGCGTTGGATGGCCCGTTCAGCCGTTGCGTGTCGGTGTTCGGTGGATGAAGGTCCACAACAGGTCGTCGGGTGGGGGTGCGAGGCGTTCGATGCCGAGCTGGTGGGCGGTGTGGGTGAGGAACGCGGTGATCGCGGGGTGGGCTCGGGGTGCGGGTCCTTGCCGCGGTTGTCCGGGTAGGTGTGCGAGGGTGCGGGCGAGGACGATCGTTTCGGGGTAGGTGACGAGTTCCCGCGCGTACAGGGCCCAGGACATGCCGGCGGGTGTGGCGTGGGGGTTGGCGTGTGCGAGGCGCTGGAGCCGGTGGTGCCAGCGTGTGGCGAGGATGCTCTGCTGGTCGTACCAGCGGGTGGTGATGGCTGTGGCCCAGCCGAGTGCTGTGGCGGCGTTCGGGTGGCGGGTCAGGCGCTGGTGGTCGCGCCAGGCCCGGCCGAGTTCGGGTAGGGCGGCGGTGGTCAGGCTGGTGTCGGGGCCTGGGCTCCAGTGCTGGTGGCGCGGACACAGGGCGCGGTGTGCGGGTGGGTGGACGTGAGCTTGGCTGGTGGCGCCTTGGGTGTGGCGCAGGGTGCAGGTGGGGCACGCTCGGACGGGCTGCTCGCTTTTCTCCAGTGGCTGCCAGGCGGCGGTGGCGGCCCTGTCGGGTGCTGACTCCCCGCCGGGCCCCGTGGTGGGAGCGGTGTGCGGGCGCGGGGCGGCAGGTCAGGTTCGGCAGGGCGCGGGCGAGGTCGCCGGTCGGGGTGCGGACCAGAGCGGCGAGGCGCTGCAGCGCGGCGGTGTTGAGGTGGAGCTCGGCGGTGCCGGCGCTGCCGGCTGCGGTGCGGGGGCGGGTGGTGGTGATGCCGAGGGCGTCCAGCAGGCCGGTGGGGGTGGCCTGATAGGCGTGGGCGAGGCGGTGCAGGTAGGAGGCGGTGCTCTCGTGGGGCATCGGTCGCACCCGCAGCGCCCCGGCGGCCGGTTCCTGCGGCCCGCCGAGCGGCCCCTGGGGCGGTGTGCCGGCGGTGACGGTGGTTGTCCGGCGGATCGTCATGCGGTCCGGCGGCCGGTGCGTGGGTTCCGACGGTTGGGGGTGCGGGGCCGGTAGTGCTCTTCGGCGAGGTGGTCCAGGGCGATGGCGTCCAAGTCGGCGCGGGTGATCTTCTCGCTCTGGTCGAGGATGGCGGTGATCGCGGCGCGCCGCAGGAGGCGGGAGAGGCTGCCGATGCGTCCGGCGGTGCGCTGGTGCAGGTAGGGGGCCAGGCGTACGAGGCTGCCCGGGCGGTGGCGCTGCAGGTCGAGGGCGTTCTCCATCGCGGCGACGGTCTCGCGGAACGGCCGGGTGACCAGCGCACTGCCGCTGCCAGCTTCCGCACCGCCCCCGCTGCTTCCCGCAGCAGCTCCGCCGCTGCTGAGGCCACCTCCTCCCGCACCGCTCCTGCCGTCGGCGTTGCGGCTGCTCCCCGTGCTGCTCCTGGCGCTGTTCGTGTGTGCGACAGCGGGCAGAGGGTCGCAGTCGATCAGGCCGGCGCGTCCGGCGAGCTGGGCGCCGGCGGTGCCGGTGAACAGGGCGGTGGCGGTGACGTCGATGCCTGCGTACACGAAGGTCGCCGAGATCCGCTCGGTGAGGTCTTTGAGGAAGTCGGCGGCCTCGGCGCCGGTGCTGGTGCGCGGGTTGAGGCGGTGGATCTCGTCGATCATCACCAGCCGCACCCCGGCAGTGTTGTAGGTGTGGCACACGGACGCGGCGACCTGGGCCTGGGTCATGCGGGCGGAGACGGGGATGCCGAGGTAGCGGGCGAACTCGAGCGCGAGGGCTTTGGCGGTGGCGCCGGGCGGCACGAGCAGGTAGGCGACGGGGACCTGGCTGGCGGCGTGGCCGCCCCGGGCCTGTTCGGCGAGATGGCAAGTGCGGCCGACCTCCAGCAGCGTGGTGGTCTTGCCGGTCGTGGGCGGGCCGGTGACGATCAGTGAGGGACGGGCGGTGGCCTGCTGGTGGCGCCCCAGCGCCATCAGGGTCCGCACCTCCAGCAGGGTCTTGACGACTGCGGGGGTGCGCACGGTCACGAACCGGGAGTGGTAGGCCAGGCGCTCCTCGACGGTGCGCGGTGGATCGCCGGGACCGGGCGGCACCGGGGGAGGGTCGTCGGCGAAGCGGCGAAACAGCTCCCACGTGGTGGGGGACGCGTCCAAGCCCGGCTCCGCCATGCCGACAGGGTCGTCGGTCACCACAGCTCGGCCTCCTCGCGGGCGTCGTACAGGGCGAAGGCGCCCCCTGTTTCTTCGCCGGGCCACGCGCCCGGGCCGTCCAGGTCCTCGCCGTCCTCGTCGGCGTCGAGCTCGTCCAGGCTCTCCTCGCCCGGCCAGCCACCCCGCATGGCCTTGCCGTCGCCGCCGCTCGGGCCCTGCCACGGCGCAAACCGCGGTCCCGCAGGGCTTGCCTGCGCCGTGGTGGGCGGCTCCAGAGCCTGGCCGCCGCCGGGCTGGTCGCCGGTTCCCGCACGTGCCGGCCCAGGGATCCCGCGACCGGCGGCGGGCCGCCGGTCCTGGTCCAGGTCACGGTGGCGCACATGGTCGGCCGGAAGCGGATGTCCGGCGGCCCCGCCGGAGGCAGAGGCTCGCCCGCGTCGGTCCTGACCCTCGATCCGGACTTCTCCCGGGGCCGGGCCGAGGTCCAGGCCGTGGGGGAGTGCGGCGGGTGCCTGGCGGGTGGCGAGGTGCCGCTCTCGGGCACTGGCCTGGCCGGTGCGGACCTTGACCAGGAGGTCGTCGAGGGCGCGGGCGAGGTCGGCCTCGTGCTGCTCGCGGCTGCCGCGGCGCTCCACCACTGTCTTCAGGTGCTGCCACAGGTCGTCGCCCAGCGGCTGGTGGACGTGTTCGGCGTGGATCCACGGCACCGCCGTGAACTGGCCGTCGGGCAGGCGGACCCAGACCTGGCGCTGGTCGTGAGGGCCGCGGTGCGGGTTGAGGGCGTGGTGGTCGTAGGTGCGGTGGTCGAGGCGGATGCCGCGCTCGGTGATCGGCTTCCACACCACGGGCAGCAGCTCGACGTAGTCGGCGCCGGTCAGCGGGAGCGGGACGTGGCCGCAGACGCTGAGCAGCGCGCCCCACATCTCGTTGGGGGACAGCGCGACGGCGGGCATGCCGGGGTGGCGCAGTCCCTCGTGGGGCCGGTTCTGCCAGACCCTTTTACCGACCGAGGGAGCTCGCATTCCGGCTCTGACCTGCGGTGATTCATAGACTACATGTCCGTGACGGAGAGTTGGGGACGTTTCTGTAGCTCATTCGGGTGCTCTCATCGGAGGGTCGTCGACGGTGCCGGCGTGTCGGAGCCCGACGACATAATTCGAGGTGTGGACCTGAGACCCGAGCTGACGCCCCCGACCGTGAGCCAGCAGCGGCTGAACGAGCTCAGTTGCGAGATCGAGCGAATCGGCGACCTGGTGACGTCCCGGTCGGAGAGCGCGGATGCGGCGATCAGGGCCTTCAACGCAAGGACGGGCCATGACTATGTGGCTGTCGACTTCGCTGAGTGTGACGCGAGCCGGAGCCTTGTCGAGTTCGCGACGGAGGCTGCCCGTCCGGCTCGTCCCCGCGTTGACGACATCACCCGGAACGAGCTCGTTGAGATCGTCCGCAGGCTCCGGACTGGCTGCCTAGTGCTCTGACCGACAACGTTCACCGGGTTGGCGGTGGCGGAGCCGGAACGGGTTGGATGTAGCGGACATCCAACGGGTTGGGGGCGTGGTGGCGGAGCCGGTCAGGGTCAGGAGGCTGACCGATCAGGAGGGCCAGCAGTTACAGCGGATGGTGCGGCGAGGCAGCACGAACACGGTGCGCTACCGACGGGCGATGATGCTCCTGGCCTCGGCCGGCGGGAACCGGGTGCCGGTGATCGCCCAGCTGGTTCAGGCGGACGAGGACACGGTGCGGGACGTGATCCACCGGTTCAACGAGATCGGCCTGGCCTGCCTGGACCCCCAGTGGGCGGGAGGCCGTCCCCGCCTGCTCAGTCCTGACGACGAGGACTTCGTCGTCAAGACGGCCACCACCCGCCCGGCCAAGCTCGGGCAGCCTTTCACCCGCTGGTCGATCCGCAAACTGCTCGCCTACCTCCGTCGGGTCCACGGGCGGGTGATCCGCGTCGGCCGCGAGGCCCTGCGCTGTCTGCTCGCCCGACGCGGCGTCACCTTCCAGCGCACCAAGACGTGGAAGGAGTCCACCGATCCCGACTACGACACCAAGCTCGACCGGATCGAACACGTCCTGGATCGTTTCCCGGACCGCACGTTCGCGTTCGATGAGTTCGGTCCGCTCGGCATCCGCCCCACCGCCGGCAGCTGCTGGGCCGAGCAGAGCAAGCCCGACCGCCTGCCCGCGACCTACAAGCGAACCCATGGAGTGACGTACTTCCACGGCTGCTACTCGGTCGGCGACGACACCCTGTGGGGCGTCAACCGGCGCCGCAAGGGCACCACGAACACGCTGGCCGCGCTCAAGTCGATTCGGGCCGCCCGCCCGGACGGTGCCCCGGTCTACGTGATCCTGGACAACCTCTCCGCGCACAACGGGAAGAAGATCCGCCGCTGGGCCGCCGACCACAACGTCCACCTGTGCTTCACCCCGACGAACACCTCCTGGGCGAATCCGATCGAGGCACACTTCGGACCGCTGCGACAGTTCACGCTTGCCAACTCGAACCACTCCAACCACACCGTCCAGACCCGCGCGCTCCACCGCTACCTGCGCTGGCGCAACGCCAACGCCCGCCACCCCGACGTCCTCGACGCCCAGCGCAGGGAACGGGCA
The DNA here is from genome assembly GCF_040643935.1 of Kitasatospora sp. NPDC047058. Taxonomy (NCBI): domain Bacteria; kingdom Bacillati; phylum Actinomycetota; class Actinomycetes; order Kitasatosporales; family Streptomycetaceae; genus Kitasatospora; species Kitasatospora sp. NPDC047058. The sequence continues at coordinate 5,146 of NZ_JBEYVJ010000188.1, forward strand.
CGGGTTCGCGGGGAGAAGGGCGTCCGCTGGGGAGGAAGACGGCTGACCGAAGCGGCGTGACGGCCGCCTCGGCGGGATCGCTCACCCAGTGGAGCCGTCGAGCACCTCGAAGCCCGTCTCCACGGTGCCACGGAACGCCAGCGCCTGGCGGTCGAGGCCGAGGGCCTTGAGAAGGATGTCCAGCGCCCCTTCCACGTCGTCCGCCGAGCGGCTCACCCAGACGAACGTGTCGGGAACGGCCGCTCCTTCAAGCCTGCTCAGGGCAAAGTCGACCCGCTCGACACGGAACATGGCGACGTCTACGGGCCCGAGGTCTTCCCAACCTCGTTCGAGCGTCAGACGCAACCGTGCCGCAAGTGCTTCCAGCGGCGGCTTCAACCCTGCCACCAGCTGGAAGGAGCTGGCAGCGAACTCCCACATGCTCTGCTGGAAGGCAGGATTGCGCTTCCCACCCTGGTACGACGGAGCCGTCTCCCACTCCGGCTCAGGGCCCGGAACCTCGATCACTGCCATGCCACCCTCCCCACTCGAACACCACCGTTGAATTCGGCGATCACCGTAGCCCACAGCCCAGATCAGCCCTCACCCGGTGAACGTATGCGGTCAGAGCACTAGGGAGCGACTACTACCTGCGACTTCTCGAAGCTAACGTGCTGCATCCTCGGGCCAGGGATCTGATCTTCCATCCCCGGGTCGATCTGCGGGACGCCTCTGCAGAGCAGATCGTCGATGAGGTGCTCGGATTCCGGCCGATCGCCCTCTGATCAACGGGATGGGTCCGCTGACCATCGAGTTCTGTCCGCGCGTGCCAGTGCTGGCGAGCCGGTAGGCGCCGGTCTGGGCGCCCTCCGTATGTGACCAGGGTGGGTTGATCGATACGGTGTCGCCATGAGTCAGGGCATAGTGCGCGTGGAGGATGGCTGGCGAGTGCCTGCGTTCCGTGGGCTGGGTGTGGGAGAACTCGTCATCGACGATCGGCTCCGGCTCCGCATCGGGTCGAACGAGATCATGCTGTGCTCGTGGGCGGAGCTCGTGGCTGACGAGCGGGCATACGGGCTCTCGGCCTGGCCCCAGACGAACCTCGGCAAGGCGACTGAGCTGTTGCGTCAGGTCGTTGCCGAGGTAAGGGTCTCCGATCAGGGGGTCCTTCGGGTCCTGTTCGCGGGCGGCTGGCGTCTGATGGTGCCGACCAGCGACGAGCGGTCAGCGTGGACGGTGGCGGTGCGGGGCAGTGGATTTCTCACCGCCAGACCCGGGGGCGAGGTGGCGGTGAGCGGTTCCAGCTCCGACATCAGGTCGTAGTTCGACCTCGTTGGGTGATCTGGGCTTCGAGGTCGGCGACGCGGCGGTCCTGGAAGCGGAGGTTGGAGCGGGCGGCCTTGAGCCGCTCGTCGAGGGTGCGGTTGTCGGTAGTGAGCTGGCGGACGCGCTGCTTGAGGGTGGTGTTCTCGGTGGTGATCCGCTGGACGGTCTCCTCTGTCCACTCGGCCCGCAAGTCTCGGACCTGGCCGAGGAGTTCACCGATGCGGATGCGCTGGGACCGGATCTCGGCGTGGGCGGCCTTGAGGGCCTCCTCGGCGTTCAGCGCGCGTTCGCGCCAGGTCGCCTCACGATCATCCTCCTCCTCGGCGAGGCTCCGGTGGCGCTGGTCGCCGGCCTCGGCCAGCGCTGCGGCGACGGCGGCTCTGGCCTCGGGGTTGTCGTAGAGGAAAGTGCGGGAGACGTCCGCGCGGCGGGCGACAGCGGCAACGCTCACCGGGGCTTTTTCCCGGCGGAGACGGGTGATGGCCTCGCGGACGCGTCCGAGCGCGCTCTGTGTCTTGCGGTGCCGGGCGGCGAGGGCCGCCGCGGTGCGGGCCCGGGGGACGGTGCCGGTGTTCATGCGACCTGCCCTGCCATGTCGTCCGCGCCCTCGGAACCAGCCGCGGCGAGGTCGGCTGCGCGGAACGCGGTGGACCAGATCCGCTGGAAGTAGTCCTGGGGTTTGCGCAGGTCCAGGGCGAGGGCGTCGTCGAGGAGGCCCAGTCCTGCGAGGGCTTTCTCCAGGCCGTCGATGGCGCGGGCCGTGGGTTCGAAGTAGCGGTGGAGGTAGTCGGCGGTGGTGTCGTCGGGGGCGCCTTCGGCCAGCAGCCGCCACTGCTCGCGCTTGCGTCGCCAGTAGAGCAGGTCGGCGCCGGAGAGCACGAACTTGTCGCAGTTGTGGCAGTCCAGGTTCCAGGGGCAGGCACCGCCGTCGACGACGGGTTGGAAGGTGCAGAAGCCGCCCTCGGCCGGGGTGCTACGGCGGGACAAGTCGACGGCGATGGCCTGGGCCTGCTCGCGGGTGAGCGGGGTCGTCGGTTCGGTGAGGATTTCGCCGGGGCTGGCGGTCCCGGGCCCGGCGACCCAGACGTGCTGCAGGACGTCTTCCAGGTCGGACTGGGTCAGGTGGATGTAGTGCTCGGCCATCCGCTCCGAGACGTGGCCGAGGTAGCGGCGGACGTGGGTCAGGGTCGCGCCGGCCCGCAGCAGGCTGGTCGCCAGCGAGTGGCGGGCCTGGTGGGGAACTCCGCGGCCGATGTCGAGGTCGTCGATCCAGAGCTTGAAGCCCTTGTGGAACCACTTGTAGCTCAGCGGCCGACGCCCGTCGCGGTTGCGGATGTTGGTGGGGAACATCGCCATGCGGGCGCGTTCCTCAGTGGCGGGCGGCCGGTTGTTCCGGGCCTCGAACAGGGTCAGGGTCTTGTGCTGGCGGGCTTCAAGGAGTTGGTGGACCCGCTCGGGGATCCGCAGGGCCTGGTCGTAGTTGCCGACTTTGGTCTGGTCGTGCCAGAGCATCGGCAGTCCGCCGTAGCGGCCGAGGCAGTCCAGGCGAAGCTGGAGGACCTCTCCGCAGCGGCGGCCGGTGACGAGGATGGTCTCCCAGGCGTCCCGCAGGCCGCGGTCGAACGGGTCGTGAGTCTCGGCGAGCAAGCTCAGATTGGTCTCGTCGGCGAGCGCGCGGGCAACACCGTCGGCGAACGGTTGCCGAGAGCGGCTGATCATCCGCCCGGGGGCGGGCATGGCCGCGATGAAGGCCCGGTCCAGGCCGAGGCGTTCGGCCTCTCCCGACTCCAGTGCCCCGCGCAGGAGCCGCCGGGTGCGGTGGAAGACGCGCTGTCGGGTGTTGGCGGTCACGATCGACGGCTTGCCGTGGAGGCCTCTGGCCGCCAGCGAGGCGAGGCCGTCCCGCTCGCGTTGCCGCTGGTCGGCGACGAACTGGTGCATGTGGTCGGCCGTCAGAGCCCGTGGGTCGTGGCCGCCGGCGGGAGCGTGGAGTTCCAGGAAGGTGCTCAGTTCCAGACTGGCTCGGCGCATGTCGTCGAAGGTGCCTCCACTGCGCGGGCAGCCGGGAGATCGCAGGATCGCGACCAAGTGGTCCCAGATCAGGTCGCGCAGCCACCGCTGGGTGACGCCGGTGAGGTCCATGTGGACCGAGCGGCCGGTGAGTTTCCGCCCGAAGTGCTCGGTGAGGATGTATCCGAGCTCACGCGTCTCGCTCGGCGTCACATAGAGGGGGTGCAACCAGTCAGTCACGGCCCGGACGATGTGGACTGCCTCGCGGCTGACCGCCTTCTGCAGAAGCCGTTCCTCCTCGGGACCCGTGTCCGTCAGCGACCGCAGGCCGTGCTCTCGGGCGAAGTTCGCCAGGCCTTGCCAGGTGACCAGTTCCCAGCGGCCGTGTGCCTTCTGGGTGTAGGCGAACATGCCCCACTTGATCTCGGCCCGCAGCAGCGGATGCAGGCCCCGGAGGTTGACCTGCGCGGGGCGGAGCACGGCTGGGGCGATCGCGCACCAGCGTTGGAAGGTGTGCTCGTCCCCATAGCTGACCGGCGCGGCCAGGCCGCGACGTCTGTAGCGGTTGCCCCACTGGGATGGCAGGGTCGCCCCGCCTGGTCTGCCCTGCTTGCCGTAGAGGCGCTCATGGCGGAAGCACAGTCCGAGCGGGGAGTCCGCCAGTTCCGGGCAGACCCGGACCCGGCAGCCTCCGAAGCCGGGGAGCATGTGCTGATCGTCGAGCCAGGCGTCGAAGTCAGCCTGGTCGCCGTGGCGATCGCGATGGTGATACCAGCGGTACTCGTGGTAGTGGCAGAGCTTCAGGGTGAGGTGGCGGGCTGGCCGGTCGGGGCAGATCCGGCAGGGCCGCTGTTCCACTCCTTCCCCGGGACCGACAAGCGGTGTCGTTCGCAGGAACTCGGCTCGCGTTCCTCCGCGGTCGCGGTGCTCGCGCCAGTGCATCTCGTGGGTGGAGCACAGCTCGCCGTGCCCCATCGTGGACCGCTCGCAGTCCGCAGCGAGGCAGTTCCACCGGTAGACGGGGTGGTTCGGCGGAATCTTGATGATGTCCGGGCGGAACAGGGCGTCGAACGACGGGGTGCTGATCAGCGCGGTAAGGGCTTCCAGCCGGTCCCGGCCTGTGCGGGTGTCCTGCTGCGGCAACAGGGTCGTCACGGTCACTTCGGCTCACCCCAGACCGTGCGCAGGGCCGCATCGAAAGCGGGATCGTGGACGTCGACGTGGCCGTAGACCTCGTCAACTGTGGCGGCCGATGCCCAGCCGCCGGCGTCGCGGGCGATCAGCAGGTTGCCGTCCGATGCGTCGAGAACCGCGCTGGTGAAGTTGTGGCGGAAGGCGTGAGGTTTCACCAAGCCCAGGCCGGCGCGTTTCCCGGCACGGCCGAGCATCCGGCGGGCCCCGACCGGTGTCCACGGCTGCCCGGTCCCAGGGCCGTGGAGTTGGACCAGGAGCATCCCGTGCGCGGCGGCAGCGCGCGGATACTCACCGCCGGTGAGGTACTCGAAGTAGGTGTGCACCATCGCCGGGCTGACCCGCTTGACCAGCCCGCCGGTCACCGTGCCGTGCTCGACCCGCCAGGGGTGCTTGGTCTTCGCCTCGGCCCGGTTCGGGTTGTCCGACCGGTGGCAGACGTGCAGGTGAGGGCTGCGGCACTCGCCGCAGGCCGCGTTCTCGCGCAGGTGCAGGTCCACCAGGTGCAGCCCGCAGAGTTCGCCGATCCGCAGCCCGCCGTCCGCCAGCCAGGTCACCAGCAGCCGGTCCCGGGCCGAATTCACCGTCTCTAGCAGTCGCTCGCGAGAACCGTCCGGCAGCATCTTCGGATGTCGGCGGTGCGGTCCCTTCGGCGCGAGCGGGTTCGCGGGTATGGCCGTCTTCACGTGCCCCAGGAGCGAGCGGTGCCGGTCCACCCGCGACGGCAGCCGCGTGCCGTCAAGCTTCTCGCCGAGCTCGACGTTGACGCCGAGGGACGCTTGGTGTAGGTAGAAGCCCTTCACGCAGGAGGCCGCTGCAGACAGGGCGGACCGGCCGTAGGGGCGCTTACCCACTCGCCACGGCTCCCCGAGCGGCATGCAGACCTCAGCTCCGACCATGCCCATGTACCGCTCCAGGTCACGCAGTTGAACCGCGCTGAATGCCAGGCACTCACGCTCCAGCCAGCGCAGATGGTCCACCAGCAGATACGCGTAGGTCCGCTGCGTACCCGAGCCGTCGTGCTGGCGCAGGAACCGGTCAGCTTCGACATGGACCGAGCCCTCGGGCCAGAGGATCGTCCACGACCTCCGCCCGCCTTTCCGCTCGATCTGCTGGACCCTCAAGTCCCCGATGATGACGTGCCGTGCCACTCGTCCTCCGTACCGACTCCGGAACATGACGGACGTCCCGGCCTCAGTCGGTAAACGAGCCCACGACGTCCACGTCACAGGCCCAGACGGACATCACGGGCAGCACAACTCACGGTCGGTAAACTCGGTGGCGATCCACTCGTCGAGCAGGTCCTGCAGCTGCGCCACGCTCCACAACGCCTCCGTCTCGGCGCGCGGGCCGCGCCGGGTGGGGTCGGAGCCGGTATGGCCGGCGACGTGTTGGCAGAACAGGCTGTTGATGGAGCCGAAGGTACGCTCCACGGGGCCCTTGGCGGCGGGCTGGCGCGGGGGTGCGGGCTGCACGCTGATGCCCAGCGTCTCGGCGGCGGCCAGGAACGCCTCGGAGACGAACACCCGCCCGCGGTCGACGACCACCGTCTCGGGCACGGCCACCGGCCGGGCGGCCATGTCCCGCAGCCGGGTGTCGGCGTCCACCAGCAGGTCGTACGGCACAGGCGCCCGCGACATCTGCAGCACCTGCGGCCAGGTCGGCCGCGCAGGATGCGGGGTGGCCATTTCGGCCAGCAGCAGGGCAGCGTCCACCGCCTTGGTCCCGGCCGGACGCAGGACCGCGGCCAGCACCGAGCGGGACGCGACGTCGAGGGCGATCGTCAGCTCGGGGCGGCCGGTGGTGCCGTTGTCGAACACCGCGAGGATGTCGAGGCGGGTGGTGTCGAGCATGACCTGCTCGCCTGGCCGCAGCACCCGGCTCGGACGGTAGGGGCGGGCGGGCCTGCTGGCGGTGCGGGCCGGGCCGCCCGGCCGCTCGGAGGGGTCGGCCAAGGCAGCTGCCAGGCGGTAGAACGTCGCCTGCGCGGGAACCTTGACGACGCCGGGGCCGTGACGCTCCTCCAGCACCTGCGCGGTCAGCTGCCGCAGCCCCTTGACCGTGCCCTTCGACCTGCCACGCTGGCGCCGCATCGCCTCCAGGACCGCCGCCACCACCCGCTCGTCCGCGCGCCCGGTCGGGCTGTAGGTGCGGGTGGTGCGGTGGTCGACCAGCCCCCACAAGCCCTTCTTGCGGTACTCCAGGCGCATGCGCTGCACCGTGGTGCGGGCGGTCTTCCCGAACCCGGTCGCGGTCAGCTCCTGGGCCTTGGCCAGCTCGCGCTGGGCCAGGGTGCGGGTGGCCGGGTCGTATTCGGGGCGCGGCGCCCGCCCGCCGTCCGCCGCCACGTCGAGCAGTCCGGTCTCCACCTCGCGAATGTGGCGCTGCCAAGCCAGGGCGCGCTCCTGCTCGCGCAACGGCACCGTCGCGAACAGCCCCCACTGCGGCACCGCCGCCACCGCCTCGCCGACCAGGGCGAAATCATCGGCCGAGAACAGGTAGCTCGCCAGCAGCGTCACCGCCTCCCCTTGCTCGGCGACCAGCCGCACCTGCTGCCCCAGCACGCCGACGACCTGCCAGGTCCGGCCCTCGAAGACCACATGAACACCCGCCGCCAGCACCGGCCGGCTCCCCGCCGCCCGGCTCACCACCCCACCCCCGAGCCCGCGTCCACGCTGCCGCTTCCGACGACAGACCCGGCCCAGGCCGGGCCTGCCTCCAGGCCCGGACCGACGAGCACCCCGCCGTGCAGAGGCCGATCCAGCGGCGCCCGCAGCCGGTGCGCCCACAGCGCGTGATAGACCACCGGCAGCACCACCAGCGGATTGCCCACCGCCCGCACCCCCTCCACCAGCGGCCGCTCACACGCGAACGCCTCCAACACCGCCGCCTCCACCCGCTGCGCTCCGCGAAAGCGCGGATGCCGGTACCCCGCCAGCCACCGCACATTGCCCGCCACCACCGGATCCGGCGCCCGCAGCCGCCGGTACACCCACCCCACCCGCGCACACGCCTGCCCCAGTGCCGCGGCCGCATGCTGCGCCGCGACCCCGCCCGCACCGGGAGTGCCCGGGCAGTCGGCCAGCAGCCCGGTCCCGTCCGCGTACCGGGCGAACACCTGCGGCACCCAGGAGCGCACCACCCCCCTCTCCCGCACATCGCGCCACAGCATCCGCACCGGGCGCCCGGCCATCGCGACCACCTGCGGGTCGCGGTCCAGCAGCATCAACTGCACGACCATGGCCGCCGATCCGTGCGCGACATGCCCGCCGGTCGTCGCCGACCACCACCAGCCCGGCCCCCACCGCTTGCCCGGAACCACCGGGAACGCCGACACAGGACGCAGCTCCTCGAACCGCACCCGCGCCGCAGCCTGCTCCCACCGCTCCTGCTCAAGAACCCCGCCGACGGCGAAGACCGCCTCGAAGCCGCCTCCCGGCACGTCCGGTACACGCACGCCCATGTCCACCATGACGGCCAGTCAAATACGTGAGAAACCCGCAGATAGAGCGATACCGCTACGCGCCACCCGTCCGAGCGCAGCCCCGACGAAGCTGCTCCGCCCAGCCCGCCGCCGTGATATCGGCGCCGGCGCCTGCCCGGTTCGCCCCCCGCCCCGCGAGCCAGGCAGCGGCGGAGCCCTACCAACCATCGGATGGGGGACCGGTCAGGGCGCTACGGCTCCGATGCCGGTCAGGAGGGCCTGCTCCTCGGGGTGGAGCTGGGCCCAGTGCTGCTGCTGGATCCATTCCTTGGCCTGGGGTGCTGTGGTGTCGGCGCGCACCCGCTGATAGATGCGCTGCCAGGCGAAGTCCCAGGGCGGGTTCCACCAGGGATCCAGCGCGGTCAGGGCCTGCTGGGTGGCGGGGGACAGACGCCCGCTGCGGGCTTTCGCCCGTTGGGCGATGAGCCATCTCCCCAGGGGAAAGCCGTCGCAGGTGGCGTGGGTCGCGACGGCGAGGTGGCCGTGCGCGGCGGCATGGGCGGTCGCGTGCTTCAGACCGGGGGGGTTGCGTCCGGGCCGCTGGGGGACCGAGGCCGCGGCAGTGGTGATCCCGATCCGCGTCAGGAGCTGTTGCTGCTGCGGGTGCAGGACCGGCCAGCAGG
>NZ_JBEYVJ010000189.1:0-13619 GCF_040643935.1 Kitasatospora sp. NPDC047058
CCCGGCGCCCCCGGACCCCCCGCACCACCCGCTCCGGGCCGACCGGGCGCGTCGTGGAGCGGGTGACGGGCGGTTCGACCGGCGGGAGAGGGTGGTCCGGCGTGTGCGGGCCGCGGGACCGGGACGGCTACGCACGGCTACGCGTCGGTGCGCACGGGCCGTTCGGAGCGGTGGTCCCGTGCCGGGCTCGCCTCCGGGGACGGGGACGGGGACGGGAGCTCGCGCCGGGGTGCCAGCAGGGCCGAGACGATGCCGAGCACGGCCAGCGCGGCTCCGACCCCCAGGGCCGGCTTGAAGGCGTCGACGAACGCATCGGGCGTGCCGTAGACGGCCGGTCCGGTGAACACGGCCGCGAGGACGGCCACGCCGAAGACACCGCCGAGTTCGCGGATCGCGCTGTTCGTGCCGGAGGCGACTCCGGCCTCCTGCTGCGGGACGGAGCCCATCACCGCGTTGGCCACGGTCGGGAAGCACATCGACGTCCCGACACCGGCCACCGTCAGGGCGATGCTCAGCTGGAGGTACCCCATGCCCGGGTCGGCGATCGCGGCGACCCAGCCGAGTCCGCCCGCCTGCAGCGCCAGCCCGGCGGCCATGAAGGGGCGGTTGCCGTAGCGCTCGGACAGGGCGCCGGCGATGGGCGCGACCACCATGGGTGTGGCGGTCCAGGGGAGGATCCACAGGCCCGCGGCGAGCGGGGAGTTGCCGAGCCCGATCTGCAGGAACTGCGACATCAGGAACAGTGCGCCGAAGAGCGAGGCGTACATGAAGAAGCTGACGCCGTTCGCGGTGGTGAAGGCGCGCAGGCGGAACAGGTCGAGGGGGAGCATGGGGCTGCGGGCCCTGCGCTGCCAGGCGAGGAAACCGGCCACCAGCGCCGCCCCGGCCAGGAGCGAGGAGATGACCTCGGCACTGCCCCAGCCGACGGTGTTCGCACGGACCAGTCCCCAGGTCAGGCCCAGGAAGCCGGCCCCGGCGAGGGCGAGTCCGATGACGTCGAGACGGGGCCTGGGGCCGAAGCTCTCGGTCAGCCGGCGAAGCGCGAGCGGGGCCAGGACCAGTCCGATCGGGACGTTGAGCCAGAAGATCCACTGCCAGTCGAGGCCGTTGGTGATGGCCCCGCCGACCACCGGTCCTGCGGCGACCGCCAGGCCGGCGATGCCGCCCCAGAGCCCGATGGCCATGCCGCGCTTCTCGGCCGGGAAGGCCTGGCTGATCAGGGTGAGCGTCAGGGGCATCACGATCGCCGCGAAGCCGCCCTGCACGGCGCGGGCCGCGATCAGGACGCCGACGGACGTCGAGAGGGCCGCAGCCCCGGAGGCGACGGCGAAGCCGAGGAGCCCGACGGCGAACATGCGCCGGCGCCCGAACCGGTCGCCGAGGGCGGCCCCGGTCAGCAGCAGACACGCGAACGCCAGGTTGTAGGCGTTCACCGTCCACTCCAGGTCGGTGAGTTTCGCGCCCAGATCGACGCGGATCACCGGGAGTGCGGTGGTGACGACCAGGGTGTCGAGGGCGACCATGAACAGGCCGAGGGAGGCCAGGACCAGGGTCCAGGTCTGGTGCGGCCCGCCGGCGGAGGGTGCGCGGGGGCCGGGGGCGTGGTGGGTTTCTGCGTACCGCATGGCAGGTGCTCCTTGCGGATCGGAGGGCGGAGGGTCCCACCTCACCGACGGGCGGAGTGGTCCCACCTCACCGACGGATGACCGGCGGCCGTATCGACAGGAATGCCGGAAAATTGTCCGAGGAGAGGCTGTCGATCCGGGTGGTCGCCGTCCGTCGGTATGACAGAAGGGCCCGAACGGCGGGCCCGATCGAGAAGGGAACGTGCCATGGCGCAGTACCTGATCCTGGTCTACCGGGACGAGGCCACCGTCGCCGGTGCCTCGCAGGAGGACTGGGACGCCGCGCTCAAGGAGCACCGCTCCTTCCAGGAACGCAACGCGACGGCCATCCTCGGCGGCAACGCGCTGCACTTCACCGACACGGCCACCTCGATCCGCCGGAACGGGTCGGGCGGTCTCGCCGTCACGGACGGGCCGTTCGCCGAGACCAAGGAGGCGCTCGGCGGCTACTACCTCGTGGAGGCCGCGGACCTCGACGAGGCGATCGGCCTGGCCAAGCAGGTCCCGGATCCGTTCGGCGGTGGTGTCGAGGTGCGCCCCGTGCGGGTGTTCGACTGACGGGGGCCGACGGTGGCCACGTCCCCGGCGGTCGCCGCCGCGGTGGCGGACGCGCACCGGCGCGAGTGGGCCTTCGTGCTCGCCGCGACGGCGCGCGTCACCCGCGACCTCGACCTGGCGGAGGAGTGCGTGCAGGACGCGTACGCCAGGGCACTGACGGTCTGGGGCGAGCGCGGCATCCCACAGCGCCCCGGCGCCTGGCTCACCACCACGGCCCGTAACCGGGCACTGGACGCGCTGCGACGCGATGCCACCCTGCGCCGGTCGTTGCCGCGACTCCTCGACCGCTCCACCGACCCCGCGGCGGACGACCCTGCAGCGGACGACCCCGGAGCGGAGCCGTCCGCCGCGGGGGAGGACTTCCCCGACGACCGGCTCCGGCTGATCTTCACCTGCTGCCACCCGGCACTCGCCGAGGAGGCCAAGGTCGCGCTCACCCTACGGCTGCTCTGCGGCCTGAGCACCGCCGAGGTGGCGAGCGCCTTCCTCGTCGGCCAGCCGGCCATGGCCGCCCGCATCACCCGCGCCAAGAAGAAGATCGCCACCGCGCGCATCCCCTACCGCGTGCCGCCCGCCGACGAGCTGCCCGAGCGCATCGACGCCGTTCTCACGGTGGTCCACCTGCTCTTCACCACCGGGCACACCGCCCCTGCGGGCGACGAACTCGTCCGCCGCGACCTGGTGGAACGCGCCCTCGACCTCGCCCGGATGCTGCGCACCCTGCTGCCCGGGGACGCGGGAGTCGCCGGGCTGCTGGCCCTCATCCTGCTGACCGACGCCCGGCGCGAGACCCGCGCGGCCGACGACGGCCGCCTGCTCCTGCTCGCCGAGCAGGACCGCAGGCGATGGGACCGCGCCGAGATCGCGGAGGGCCTCGCGCTCGTCCGCGAAGCCCTGCGTCCGCGGCCCCCGGGGCGCTTCGCGCTCATGGCCGCCATCGCGGCGGTCCACGCCGAGGCGCCGAGCTGGCAGGCGACCGACTGGCACGAGGTGGTCGCGCTCTACGACCTGCTCGTCACGATCTGGCCGTCCCCCGTGGTGGCCCTCAACCGGGCCGTCGCCGTGGGCTTCGCCGACGGCCCGGCCGCCGGACTCGCCGCCCTGGACGGGCTCGCCGCCGAACCCCAGCTGGCCGGCTACGGCTACCTCGCCGCCGCCCGCGCCGACTTCCTGCGCCGGCTGGACCGCACGGCGGAGGCGCGGCTGGCGTACGAGGAGGCGGTCATGCTCACCGAGAACAGCGTCGAACGCGCGTTCCTGAGCAGCCGCCTCCGCGAGCTGGGCTCGCGGGGCCCGGCGTGAGACCGACCAGGGGGGAAGGTGAGGTCATGCGGGTGTCCGGCGCGGGCGGGAGCGGCGTTCTGCGTCCGCGGGTGGGGCAGCCATACCCGGCCTCAACGGCCTGCCCGTGGGTCAACCGGGCAGGCCGTGGACGAAGGTGCCGCCGAGGAGGGTGTGGGTGGGGCTGAGGGCGGTGAGGTCCGGGGCCGTGGTGAGGTCCTCGGGCCAGATCGTGAGGTCCGCGAGGCGTCCGGGGGTGAGGCGGCCGCGGAGGTGGGATTCGCCGGTGAGCCGGGCGGCCGCGGTGGTGTGGAGGTCGACGGCCTCGGTCCGGGTGATGGCGTGCTCGGGGCCGAGGACGCCGGCGACGGTCGAGCGGGTGGTCAGGCCGTGGAGGGAGTGGGCGGCTCCGTAAGCGCCGACGGGGTAGTCGGAGCCGGCCGAGATGTCGGCGCCCGCGTCCAGCCAGGCACGGGCGGGGAAGAGGGCGGCCACCCGGTCCCTGCCCCAGTACTCGGTCTGGATGGCGGCCGCGTCGTGCAGCAGGGGCTGCTGGATGGTGACCGGGACGCCGAGCCGGACCGCACGGTGGCGCTGGGCCCGGTCCGCGAGGCCGCCGTGTTCCATGACCAGCGTGCCGCGGGGCAGGCCGGGGATGCGGCGGTGGACGCGCTCGTAGAGGTCGAGCAGGGTGCGGACGCCGCGGTCGCCGTAGGCGTGGATGCCGACCCGCCAGCCGCGCCGGACCACCAGCGTCACGGCGGATTCCAGTTCGCCCGGGTCCCAGGCGAGTTGGCCGGTGTAGCCGGGAGTCGGGCAGTGTGCCGGGCAGTACGGGGCCTCCAGGGCGCCGGCCTCGATCCCGCCGTCCATCCAGAACTTCACGCCCCAGACGCGCAGCCAGGGGTCGGCGGCGTAGCGCCAGGCCTCCATGCCGTCGAGGAGGTCCGAGACCTGCTGCACCGCGTGGAAGCCGAGGGTGGAGAGCAGCACCCTGACCCGGCAGCCGAGCTCGCCGCGCTCGTGGAGCCGCTGGAGCGCGGCCAGGTCGGCCGGGGAGGAGTTGGTGTCGCGCACGGTGCCGATGCCGGTCGCCGCGTAGGCGTGCGAGGCCAGGCGCAGGCCGCTCAGCCTGGCGTCCGGGTCGGGCGCCGGCAGGTGGGGCCGGATCAGGGCCAGGCCGCCGCGCAGGTGGCCGGTGGGCCGGCCGGCCGCGTCGCGGCTGATGCTGCCGCCCGCCGGGTCGGGGGTGTCGCCGTCGATGCCGCACCGGCGCAGCGCGTGGCCGTTGAGGACCTGGTTGTGCACCCCGCGCAGGACGAGCACCGGGTGGCGGTCGGTCGCCGTGTCGAGCTCGGCGGCGGTGGGGAAGCGGCGCTCGGCGAGGTTGAGCTCCTGCCAGTGCCCGGCCGTGCGGATCCACTCGCCCGGCGGGGTCCGGTCGGCCCGGGCGCGGATCAGGTCGAGGAACTCCGGGATGGAGCGGGCACCGTCCACGGCGACGTCGTGGGCGCTGTCGGCGGCCGCGATCAGGTGGGTGTGCGTGTCGTCGAAGGCCGGGAGGACGGTGGAGCCGGGCAGGTCGAGCCGTGTGGTGGCGGGGCCGGCGAGGTGGTCCAGGCCGTCCGGGGCCGGGGACACCGCGAAGACCCGGTCGCCGCGGACGGCGAGTGCCCGCTGCGGCTCCTGGCCGGGGACGAGGGTGTGGATGCGGCCCGCGCGCAGGAGCAGGTCCGCGAAGGGGGCAACGGGCGGGGGAGACGACGGCACGGCGGCCTCCAACGGCTCAGTTCGTCGCGGGCCGGATCAGGCGCTCGTCAGGGACGACCGCGACGCCGAGGATCTCGATCATGGCCTCGGGCTGCCACAGCCCCGTGGTGCCGATGCCGGCCATCGCGGGGTAGACCGGGCCGGCCAGCTCGCGCCAGACCTTCCCGATCTCCTTGCCGTGCGCCTGGTAGTCGGCGATGTCGGTCAGGTAGATCGTCACGCTCACCAGGTCCTGCGGGATGCCGCCCGCCGCCGCCAGGGTCGTGAGGACGTTGCCGAACGCCTGCCGGAACTGCTCGACGATGCCGCCCGGAACGATCTTCATGTCCCGGTCCAGGGCCGTCTGGCCGCCGAGGTACAGGGTGTTGCCGCTGAGCGTCCCGTGCGAGTAGCCGCTCGGCTGGGGCAGGGACGGGGGGTTGACCGGAACCGGTGTCGGATCGGACGCCATGGCGAGCTCCTGCGGTGACGGGAACCTGGGCGCCGTCACCGTAGCATCTATTGACAGCTCCGTGACGGTCGCAGAAATAATGAAATACCCGATGGCGGTCGGGTCAGGTCCGGACAGGGGTCAGGACAGGACGGGCCGCACCACGCCAGGCCGGATCGCGTCAGGTCCAGGCCGGTACGGAGGAGGAGCAAGGCCCATGCACCTCGCGACAGTGGCCCACGCGGCCGGCACCAGCGCCGCCGTGCGCGACGGGGAGACCTGGCGGGCGCTGCCGGCCACCGACCTGTCGGCGCTCCTGGCCACCGGCGCACCGGCGGCCGGCCACGTGGCCGGCGAGGTGCTCGACGGCGCCGTCCCGGTACTCCCGCTGCCCGCGCCCCGCAAGGTGGTCTGCTGCGGCCTGAACTACGCCGACCACATCCGCGAGACCGGACGCGACCTGCCCGCCCACCCCACCCTGTTCACCAAGTACGCCGACACCCTCACCGGCCCCGCAGCCGACCTCGTCCTGCCGAAGGGCCTGGACGTGGACTGGGAGGCCGAGCTCGCCGTCGTGGTCGGCGCGACCCTGCGCCGCGCCGACCGGCGGACGGCCCTCGCCGGCATCGCCGGCTACACCGTGGCCAACGACGTCTCCGTCCGCGACTGGCAGTACCGCACGCTGCAGTGGTACCAGGGCAAGGCCTGGGACGCCTCCACCCCCGTCGGCCCGGTGCTCGTGACACCGGACGAACTCGACCCGGCCGCGGGCGTGGACGTGATCTGCCGGGTCAACGGCGAGCAAGTCCAGCGCGGCAACACCCGGACCCTGGTGTTCGACCCGGCCGACCTGCTCGCCTACATCTCGACCTTCACCGTGCTGCGCCCCGGCGACCTGGTGCTGACCGGCACGCCCGGCGGCATCGGGGCGGCGCAGCAGCCCCCGCGCTTCCTCGCCGACGGTGACGTCCTGGAGACGGAGATCCCCGGCATCGGCACGCTGCGCAACACCGTGCGGTTCACCGGCTGAACCGGTCCGCATGACGCCTGACGCCACATCACCTCATATCTGACGCTCCATCAACTTGCTTATCACACCCCCGACAAGGAGCTTCGATGGACCCCACGCCCAGCGACTACGTCCTCGACGGCGACAACTCGATGTACGCCACGGCGAGCGGCCTGGTGGTGCCGGTCGTGACCCGGGCCGGTACGGAGCCCGGGGACACCGGCCAGTCGGCCGGCGCCACCCGGATCTCGGGGATCAGCATCCAGCACACCCCGGCCACCAGGCTCTGGTTCGGCAAGGTCCGCAACGAGGCCGGCTACCGCTCGGTGCCGCACCACCACGGCGAGGCCGAGACCGGCGGCTACGTGCTCTCCGGCCGGGGCCGGATCTACTTCGGTCCCGAGTTCGAGGACTACATCGACATGGCGGAGGGCGACTGGGTCTTCGTCCCGCCGTTCATGCCCCACGTCGAGTGCAACCTCGACCGCCACAACCCGCTGACCTGGATGACCACCCGCACCCCGGAGAACATCGTGGTCAACCTCCCCGAGGTCCCGGACGCGGACCTGCGCGACTGGCTGGAGCGCCCCTGATGACCGACACCACCTCGGAGGCCTTCACCGCGTCGGTCACCCTGACGCCCGCGACGCCCGAGCACTTCGACCTCGCCTTCACGGCCGTCACCCAGCCCTGCCCGTGGCCGAAGGCCTACGGCGGCGACCTCGTCGCCCAGGCCGCGGCGGCCGCCATGCGGTCCGTCGACGACGGCAAGACGCTGCACTCCATGCACTCCTACTTCATGCGCCCCGCCGAGATCGGCAAGGAGGTGCGCTACGAGGTGGAGATCCTGCGCGACGGCCGGGGGTACGCCACCCGGCAGGTGCGCGGCTACCAGAACGGCAAGCCGCTCTACGTCTGCCTGGCCAACTTCGCGGCCGGCGAGCCCGGTCCCGGCTACCAGCGCAGCGTCACGGACCTGCCCGGCCCCGAGGAACTCCCCAGCTCCGCCGAGTACCTCGCCGACCGCAGCGGCGGGACGATGACGCCGGGCTCGAAGGCCTACTGGTCCACCGGGCGCAGCTTCGACATGCGGCACGTGCCGGGCCCGGTCTACCTGACCGTCGAGGGCGCCCGGGCACCCCACCAGGCGGTCTGGGTCAGGCCGTTCGACGACCTCCGGCCGGTGGACGGGCTCACCGACGCACAGCGGGACACGGCGGCCCTCGCCTACGTCTGCGACTACACCATCCTGGAGCCGGTGCTGCGGGTGCTGGGCCTGCACTGGGCGCAGGAGGGGCTGGTCACCGCCAGCCTCGACCACGCGATGTGGTTCCACCGTGCCCCGCGCCCCGGCGTGGCGGACGGCTGGCTGCTCTACGCCCAGCAGGCCGAGGCCGCCGAGGCCGGCCGGGGCCTGGCCTCCGGCCGCTTCTTCACCCCCGACGGCGCCCACCTGGCCACCGTCGTCCAGGAAGGGATGCTGCGGACGCCCCCGGCCGCCGCCTCCGGGGCCGGGCAGGCGGGCACGCCGTGACCCCGCCGCGGTCGGGCCACACCGACACCTTCGCCCGCGACCACCTGCCCCCGGCCGGGCAGTGGCCGGTCCTCGAATTCACCACCGAGCTGCTCCGGTACCCCGAACGCCTCAACGCCGCCGTTGAGCTGATCGACCGTCCGACGGAGGTGTTCGGCCCGGACCGGCCCGCGCTGCGCACGCCGGACGGCGAGGTGTGGACCTACGGCGAGCTCCGGCAGCGGTCCGACCAGGTCGCCCAGGTGCTCGTCGAGGACTTCGGCCTGGTGCCCGGCAACCGGGTGCTGCTGCGCTCCCCGAACAACCCCTGGGCCGTCGCCGCGTGGCTGGGCGTGCTGAAGGCCGGCGGCATCGCCGTCTGCACCATGGCGGCCCTGCGGGCGCGCGAGCTGGGGCCGATCGTGGCCAAGACCCGGCCGGCCGTGGCGCTGGTCGACCACCGGTACCTCGACGAGGTGCTCACGGTACGGGACACGACCGCGCCCGGGCTCGCCGTGGTGGCCCACGGCGGCCCCTCGCCCGAGGACCTGACCGGCCGCGCCGGGCGGAAGTCCGGGCGGTTCGCCGCCGTCGACACCGCCGCGGAGGACGTCGCGCTGTTCGGGCCGACCTCGGGCACCACCGGGGTCCCGAAGATCACCGTGCACTTCCACCGCGACCTGCTGTCGATCGACAACACCTTCGGGAAGGCCACGCTGCGGCTGCGCCCGGACGACCTGGTCGCGTGCACCGCGCCGTTCGCCTTCACCTTCGGCCTGGGCATGCTGGTCGTCTTCACCCTCCGGGCGGGCGCCTGCGCCTTCCTCACCGAGGCCACCACCCCGGTGCAGCTCGCCGGGCTGGTCGCCGAGCACGGCGTGACCGTGCTGGCCACCGCGCCGACCGCCTACCAGCAGATCGTCAAGTCCGGTGAGCTGCACCGGCTTGCGGGCCTGCGCTGCGCGGTCAGCGCGGGCGAGCACATCCCCCGGCGCCTGTGGGAGCAGCTGCGCGCGGAACTCGGCATCGCGGTCATCGACGGGATCGGCGCAACCGAGCTGCTGCACATCTTCATCTCGGCCGCCGGTGCGGACATCCGCCCGGGCGCGACCGGCCGGCCCGTCCCCGGCTTCCGCGCCACCGTCCTGGACCCGGACGGCGCGGAGGCCGCCCCCGGTGTCGCCGGACGGCTCGGCGTGATCGGCCCGGTCGGCTGCCGCTACCTGGACGACGAGCGGCAGGCGAACTACGTCGTGAACGGCTGGAACGTCACCGGCGACACCTTCGTCCGCGACGAGGACGGCTACTTCTGGTACCAGGCGCGGAGCGACGACATGATCGTGTCCTCCGGCTACAACATCGCCGGCCCCGAGGTCGAGGCCGCCATCGTCACCCACCCGGACGTGGCCGAGACGGCGGTCGTCGCCGCGCCCGATCCCGAACGGGGCTCGGTGGTCTGCGCGTTCGTCGTGCTGAGGGACGGGGTGGCGGGCGGTCCGGCGAAGGCGAAGGAGATCCAGGACCACGTCAAGCAGCTGATCGCCCCCTACAAGTACCCGCGGGAGGTGCGCTTCACCGACGCACTGCCGCGTAACCCGAGCGGCAAGCTCCAGCACTTCAAGCTCCGCCGGATCGTCCAGGAGAAGGCCGTGGAGGGCCAGGCATGAGGATCGCGATCGCCGGCGGCGGCCCGGGCGGCCTGTACTTCGCCGCGCTGATGAAGCAGCTGGACCCGGCACACGAGGTCACCGTCTGGGAGCGCAACGCGCCGGACGACACCTTCGGCTTCGGCGTCGTCTTCTCCGACGAGACCCTCAGCGGGATCGACAACGCCGACGAGGTCGTGCATGCCGCGATGGAGAGCCGGTTCGCCCGCTGGACCGACATCGACATCGAGTTCGACGGTCACCGGTTCACCGTGGGCGGCCAGGGCTTCGCGGCGATGAGCCGCCACGACCTGCTCGGGATCCTGCAGCGGAGGGCCGCCGAACTCGGCGTCACCGTCCACTACCGGACGCCGGTGCCCGACGTGGACGAGCTGCGCGCCACGCACGACCTGGTGGTTGCCGCCGACGGGCTGAACTCCGCGATCCGGACCAAGTACGCCGACGTCTTCGCGCCCTCCCTGGACCGGCGCTGCAACAAGTACATCTGGCTCGGCACCGACCTGGTCTTCGAGGCGTTCCAGTTCTTCGTCCGGCAGACGGAGTGGGGCACCATGCAGATCCACGGCTACCCCTATTCCGACACCGGCTCGACCTTCATCGTCGAGATGCACGAGGACGTCTGGCGGCGGGCCGGCTTCGACCGGACGGAGGACCGGGAACTCCCGCCTGGCGCCTCGGACGAGTACGCCGTCGCCCGGATCCGGGAGATCTTCGCCGAGGAGCTGAAGGGCCACCAGGTCCTCACCAACAACTCGAAGTGGCTCAACTTCACGACGGTCCGCAACGAGCGCTGGTACGACGGGAACCTCGTGCTGCTCGGCGACGCGGCCCACACCGCCCACTTCTCGATCGGCTCGGGCACCAAGCTGGCCATGGAGGACGCCCTCGCGCTGGCGGCCTGCCTGCACGAACACCCCGTCGTCGCGGAGGCGCTGGAGGCCTACCAGAGCGAGCGCAAGCCGGTCGTGGAGTCGACCCAGCGGGCCGCGCAGGCCTCACTGGAGTGGTTCGAGAACATCGGCATGTACGCGGACCAGGCCCCGGCCCAGTTCGCCTTCAACCTGCTGACCAGGTCCCGGCGGATCACCTTCGACAACCTCCGGGAGCGGGACGCCGGGTTCGCCGCCCTGATGGAGCGCGAGTTCGCCCGGCAGGAGCAGTCCGCCGAGCCGGCCCCGGCGATGTTCCAGCCGGTGCGGATCGGCCCGCTGCAGCTGAAGAACCGCGTCATCGTCTCCCCGATGGACATGTACTCCTCGGTGGACGGCGTGCCCGGCGACTTCCACCTGGTGCACCTCGGCTCCAAGGCGCTCGGCGGCGCGGGCCTGGTGATGAGCGAGATGGTCTGCGTCTCGCCCGAGGGCCGGATCACCCCGGGCTGCCCGGGGCTGTGGACCGACGAGCAGGGCGAGGCCTGGCGCCGGGTCACCGACTTCGTGCACGGCAACACCACCGGCCGGATCGGCCTGCAGCTCGGCCACTCCGGGCGCAAGGGCTCGACCAGGCTGATGTGGGAGGGGATGGACGAGCCCCTGGAGGAGGGCAACTGGGAGGTGATCGGCCCGTCCGCGCTCCCGTACGGCCCAGGCTGCCACGTCCCCCGCGAGGCCACCCGGGCGGACCTGGACCGGGTGGTCGCCGACTTCACCGCCGCCGCCGAACGCGGCGTGCGGGCCGGCTTCGACCTGATCGAGGTGCACGCCGCCCACGGCTACCTGCTGTCCTCCTTCCTCTCCCCGGTCGCCAACCGGCGCACCGACGAGTACGGCGGCACGCCGGAGAACCGGCTGCGGTTCCCGCTGGAGGTCTTCGACGCCGTGCGCCGGGCCGTCCCGGACCGGATCCCGGTGACCGTCCGCATCTCGGCGACCGACTGGGTGCCGGACGGCAACACCGCGGACGACGCCGTGGAGATCGCCCGCGCGTTCATCGCGCACGGCGCCGCCGCGATCGACGTCTCCTCGGGCCAGGTCACCAAGGACGAGAAGCCGGCCTACGGCCGCTCGTACCAGACCCCGTTCGCCGACCGGATCCGCCACGAGGTGGCCGGGCCCGCCGGCGTCAAGGTGATCGCGGTCGGGGCCATCTCCTCGTACGACGACGTCAACTCCATCCTGCTCGCCGGGCGGGCGGACCTGTGCGCCCTGGGCCGCACCCACCTCTACAACCCGCAGTGGACCCTGCAGGCCGCCGCCGAGCAGGAGTACCGCGGCGCGGGCGCCCGGTGGCCCGTCCAGTGGGAGGCCGGCCGGCGCAGACCGCCCACCTCGCGCACCGACCGGATCCCGCCCCGGCTGGAGCTGCTGCGGGAGGGAGCCGCCGGCCAGGTGCACCTGCGGTGGACGCCCGCCGGCAAGCCGGGCGAGCCGGACAGGCCGGGCGAGCCGGACAGGCCGATGAGCTGATGAACGGCCATGTCGGCGATACTGGGCGCGATGAGCGAGACGAAGAGTGCCGACCGGCCCCCGGCCGCCGCCCGCCGTTCCCGGACCCTGCTGGTGAGCTTCCTCGGCGCGGTCGTCCGGCCCATGGGCGACTGGATGCCGATCGCGGGTGCGGTGGAGCTGCTGACCCAGTCGGGCCTGGACGCCGCCAGCGTCCGCACCGCGGTCTTCCGGCTCAAGAAGCGCGGCTGGCTGGAGTCCCGGGCCGACTCCGGCCAGCGCGGTTACGCCCTGACGCCCGTCGCCCTGGAGGCGCTCGCCGCCGGTGACGAGGTGATCTGGCACGCCCGGCAGCCGGCCGATCTCGGCGACGGCTGGTGCCTGGTCAACTTCTCCGTGCCGGAGTCCGCCCGCGCCGTGCGGCACCGGCTGACCGCCCACCTGAGCTCGCTCGGCTTCGGCAACATCGGCTCGGCGGTGTGGATCGCGCCCGCACGGATGCTCCCGGCCGCCCGCCGCGCCATCGCCGAGCTGGACCTCACCGACCAGTGCGCCGTCTTCGTCGGAGACTACGTCGGGGGCCAGCAGCTCGTGACCACCGTCCGCAACGGCTGGGACCTCGCCGGGATCGACCGGCGCTACCGGGAGTTCATCGCGGAGTACGAGACACAGAGCGACCGCCTCGACGGCCTCGACGACCAGGAGGCCTTCGTCGCCTACCTCTCGGTGATCGACCGCTGGCGCAAGCTCCCGTTCCGCGACCCCGGGCTGCCGTCCGAGGTCCTGACCGAGGACTGGAGCGGCCCCGCCGCCGTCCGGCTCTTCGAGCGCCTGGTCGCCGAGTTGGACGGTCCCGCGCTGGCCCACGCCGCCCGGTACTGGCCGTCGGGCTGACGGCCACCTGCCGTGTTCTGCGTGCTGTGTACTGCGTGCCGTGTGCGGCGTTCCGTGTGCTACAGATCGGAAACAGTGATCGTCCGGGCTTTGTGCGGGCACCTGTGGTTGGGCATATTCATTCCAGTCACACAGATCGTCCACCACATCATCACTTGACGTCCGGGAGTTCGCAGATGCATGAGCAGCAGTCCGGGTTACCCGCACAGCCGCCGGGCGGGAGCGTCCCGCCGCCGCCCCCGAGTCCGCCCGGGTACGGCCCGCCTCCGCCCGCCTATGGTCCGCCCCCGCCCGGGTACGCACCGCAGCAGGCGGGGTGGAACCAGCCCGCGCAGGCCCGCTCCTCCCGCACGGGGCTGTGGGTCGCGCTGGGGGTCGTCGGTGCGATGGTTCTGGCCGGCACGGCCTTCGCGGTGACGAGGTCGGCGGACACCACACCGCCCGCCACGCCGCCCGCCACGGCCCCGGCGGGTGCCGGGGCGGGCGCT
>NZ_JBEYVJ010000190.1:0-13568 GCF_040643935.1 Kitasatospora sp. NPDC047058
AACCGGCGCGTCGTGCCGGAACCGAGGAGCTGCAAGGGCGCCCCGCCCGCGAGCGCGCAGCCGCCGGCCGCGCCCGCGCGGCTGCTAGGCAAGGCCGAGGTGCAGGCCGCGCTGGTCGGCAGCGGTGACCTGACCGGGTACACCGTGATGGAGATCCCCTTCGAGGCGGGCAAGAGCGATCCCCTCCCCACGCGCCCGGCGGACTGCCAGCCGGTCGAGAACATCCGCACCGGGAAGATCCGGCCGGCCCCGGCCGCGTACGGCAGCGTCAACCTCGTCCCGGCCAAGGAGGCGGGGCCGCCCGTCGGCGTCGGCATCCTCCTCGGCAGCTTCGACGGCGACGGCGCCCACCAGGTGCTGTCCGCGCTGAAGACCGCGCTGACGACCTGCACCCACTACGAGGGCGGCATTCCCAGGCCGGGAACCGTCGCGGCGCTGCCCGCACCCGCCCTCGGTGACGAGGCGGTCTCCTACACCCTCACCACCGGTGGCAAGTCGGAGGAGCTGATCGTCGTCCGGCAGGGCGGTGTGGTGGCGGTGTTCGCCCCCAGCCCCCTGACCTCGGCCGCCGCGGCGGGCGGTGCGCCGGTGAAGACGCCGCCGGACGTGCTCACCCGGCAGTTGGAGAAGCTGCGCCAGGCGGCCGGCTGAGCACCGCGGCCACCGGGGCCACGTCGCGGCGGGGCCGCGTCGCGGCGTGGCCCGCCCGCCGTGACGTGGCCCGGTGAGGTGCTCCGGGACCGCCGACCCGTTCGGGTGATTCCGGGCGGGTTGGCCACCGCGCGACCCGCAGGGGCGGCAGGCTGATCCCGGTTTCGCCCCTCAGGAAGGACTTCCATGGCCGAGAACCTCGTGGCAACGTTCAAGACCAGCCGAGGCACGTTCACCTGCCGGCTGTTCCCCGACCACGCACCGAAGACCGTCCGGAACTTCGTCGAACTCGCCGAGGGCACGCGCGAGTGGGTCCACCCCGAGACCGGTGAGAAGACCACCGACCGCCTCTACGACGGCACGGTCTTCCACCGCGTGATCTCGGGGTTCATGATCCAGGGCGGGGATCCCCTGGGTCAGGGCATCGGCGGACCGGGATACAAGTTCGACGACGAGATCCACCCCGACCTGTACTTCGACCGGCCCTATCTGCTGGCCATGGCCAACGCCGGTGTCCAGATGGGCAAGGGCACCAACGGGTCCCAGTTCTTCGTCACCGTCGTCCCCACCCCGCACCTCAACGGCCGGCACACGATCTTCGGTGAGGTCGTCGAGGGCGCGGACGTCGTCGACGCCATCGCCAAGGCCGAGACCGGCAGGAACGACCGGCCCACGACGGACATCGTGCTCGAATCCGTCGTCATCGACCGTTCGTAGGCCCCGCGGCTCGCTGCCTTCCCCGGCCGGCCGCGAACCCGCGGAGTGCCCGGACGGGACACGGCCGGGCGGGGCGGGCCGTCAGTGGAGAACGGCGAGGACGGCGTCCCACTGCGAGGTGGTCTGCCCGGTCGCCGCGCACGGACCGGCCGCCGCGGCGACCTGGTAGGCGGTGGTGAGCCGGTAGGAGGAGAGGGTGAGCACCGGGAGGGTGGTCCACCCGGTGCTGAACCCGGGGGCGGTGCCGGTGTTGCTGCCCACCGCCCCGACCATGAGGTCGCCGGGGGCGCATGTGGCGGCGGTGGAGCTGGTGGTGAAGGCGGTCCCGCCGGCCGGGCCGTGGGCCTGCGCGCTGCCGCGTACGGCGGAGACGCCGCGGAACTCGTCCACGGCGATGTGGTACTTGCTGGCGTGCGGGTAGTCCACCCGGACGGAGTCCGCCGTGGTCAGCGCCGGGACCCCGAAGGCCGCGAAGACGAGGACCCGGTGCCGCCGGGGGTCGATCACGTCCCCCGCGGGTTCGAACCGGTCGCCCCGGGTGTCCGTGATCGTGACGTTCCCGGGACAGGTGCTGGTCAGCATCATCGTCACGATCAGCGCGTCCCCCCGGGCGACCGGGGCGACCACGGGCAGGACGACGCCGGTGGCGGAGATGACCTCCTGGCCGGCGGCCGGGCGGGCGACCCAGGACGGGACGGGTTCCGCGTCCGCACGGTCCGTCGCCCGGCGCACCCGGCCCGCGGACCGCCCGGCCGGCCCGGCGTCGTGAGCGGCGGCCCGGGAGTCCTCCGGATCCCCGGTCGGGCAGTCCTGCGGGGGCGGGGCGGTGGCGACCGGGCCGCGGAGCGCGAGGACGCCCAGGGTGGAACAGATCCCGAGCAGCGTGCCGACCAGCAGGGTGACCGCGTGGGCCCAGAACCGGCGGCCGTGCGACGGCGGTCCGGCGTGCGCGGAGGGGAAGGGAACCGGCGGACCGGCGGGCGGCCGGGCAGGGGCGGGAGGAATCGCGGGGGCGGGAGGAACGACGGGGGCGGGCGGGGTCGCCGGGCCGGGCGGTGGGGCGGGTGCGGTCGGTAAGGCGGTCGCGGGCGGTGGCGCCACCGCCCGGGCGTCGCGGGACGGCTCGGCGCCGGCGGCGGCGGACCAGCGGCGCTGCCACTCCGTTTCGTCGCCACCGCAGGCCCGGACGTAGGCCCTGGTGGTGGGCCAGGAGGGCAGGCGCGAGCCGGAGGCTGCCTCGTACAGGGTGGTGTGGGAGATCGAGCCGGCGTCCTTCGCCATGGTCCGGAACGAGGGCTGGCCCGCGTCCTGGCGCAGGCGGCGCAACTCGGCGGCGAAGCGCTCCGCCGTCGTCCGCGGTTGCTCCCGCTCCCCGGGGTGTGGCTCGCGTTGCGACGCTTGCTCCGCCATGACGGCCCCCTGCTGTCAGACAGTGTCGGATACATCGGCGACCACCGCTCGCTTGTCGCGTACGGATCATAGCGACGAGTGACGGCGGCGATCGGCGATCCGTCGAATCCGGGTGGGGGAGGCGTGTTCGGAGCCCGGTCCTCCGCGGTGTCAGCTGTTGTCAGTTCCTGTCAGGCGGTATCGAACAGCACGGGCGGTCGGGTCAGCTGTCCCCGCCGTCGGGCTCAGGGCGAAGGCACCCGACGGGGATGGCGACGACAGGAGAATCGGCATGGGCAAGGGACTGATCAGCAAGCTCGGCCGGCGCGGCGCGGCCGCCGCGGCCGTGGTGGCGCTGGCGGCCGGCGGCGTCGGCCTGTCGGCGGGCGACGCGTCCGCCGTCGGCTGGTACTACCTCAACAACCACCCGACCAATCACGGGGTGGGCGTCTACTCGCTGCCGTACTCGTGGTCGGCCAAGACCACCGGCGACCTGTGGTCGTACTCGTGGTCCGGGGACGCGGTCGACATGCGCTGCTGGATCAGGGGCGAGGACATCAACAACAGCGGGTACGTCTGGTACCGGGTGGCCGCCGTGTACTCGGCCAGCTACGGCTACTGGTACGGGACGGCCTACGTGTACGGGGCCTACGCGGACGGGAACTGGAACTACCGCGTTCCGACCGTTCCCCCGTGCTGACGGCCCGCTGACCCGGTGCGCCCCGCCTCGGGCGGGGCGCACACCCGCCCTACGACGACTGCCGCGCCGCCGCCTGCTTGATGGCCTCGCGGATGCGGGGGTAGGTGCCGCAGCGGCAGATGTTCTGGATCTGGTCGATGTCCGCGTCGGTGGGGGAGGGGGTGCGGCGGAGCAGGGCGGCGGCGGTCATGATCTGGCCGGGCTGGCAGAACCCGCACTGGGCGACGTCGCAGGCGAGCCAGGCCTCCTGGACGGGGTGCAGGGTGTCGCCGTCGGCCAGGCCCTCGATGGTGGTGACCCGCCGGCCGGCGCAGTCCTTGACCGCGAGGGTGCACGGCTGGAACTCCTCGCCGTCCAGGTGACTGGTGCAGGCGCGGCAGACGCCGACACCGCAGCCGTACTTGGGGCCGGTGACGCCGAGCTTGTCGCGCAGCACCCAGAGCAGGGGCATGTCGTCCGGGGCGTCGACGCTGACCGGCTGCCCGTTGAGGACGAAGGTGTGGGTGGGCATGGCGGAGGCGAAGTCCTTCGGAGGGATCAGAAGTTGACGGGGAAGGAGCGCGGGCTGGTGCCGGTCGCGCGGGCGTAGGCGTTGGCGACCGCCGCCGAGGCGGCCGGGACGCCCAACTCGCCCGCACCGCCGGGCGGTCCGCTCGGCGGGAGCAGGTGGATCTCGACCGACGGCGGGGTGTGCCGCTGCCGGGCGTAGTGGAAGTCGGCGTAGCTGCCCTCGCGGACGGCGCCGTGGTCGATGTGGTTGCCGGCTTGCAGGACGACCGAGATGCCGTCGATCAGCGCGCCGGTCAACTGGGCTTCCAGCCCACGGGGGTTGATCACCAGGCCGAGGTCGGCGGCGATCACCGCCTTGGTGACGCGCGGCTGCTTCGGGTCGGTGGCGTCCAGCTCGACCAGGTAGGCGACGCGCCCGCCGTTCTCGTCGTGGTAGCCGATGCCCTGGGCCTGGCCGGCGGGCATCGCGCGGCCCCAGCGGCCGGCCTGGGCGACCTGGTCGAGCACCGCCCGCCCGGCGGCGTCGCGCACCCGGGCCCGGCGGAAGGCGAGCGGGTCCTGGCCGAGGCAGCGGGCCAGTTCGTCCATCATGATCTCGTCGGCGACCCGCACGGTGCCGGAGTAGACCGAACGCCAGCTGCCGGTGTGCATGTCCAGCGGGACTTCCGCGAGCAGTTGGGTGGGGATGCCGACGTCGTACGGGTTCTTCTCGCTGAGCAGGAAGAACGCCTGGGCGAGGCTGAGCCCGGCCAGCGAGAGGTTGAAGCCGGCGGCGGTGAGCGCCTCGCCGAGGCCGTGCCGGAAGTCGGTCTGCACGGTGGCGGCCCGGTGCTCGTAGCTGATCACCTGGCCGAGGCCGTAGGTGGCGCGGATCCGGTGGTGGCTGGCGGGGCGC
This sequence comes from Kitasatospora sp. NPDC047058, assembly GCF_040643935.1. NCBI lineage: Bacteria > Bacillati > Actinomycetota > Actinomycetes > Kitasatosporales > Streptomycetaceae > Kitasatospora > Kitasatospora sp. NPDC047058. The sequence goes on from NZ_JBEYVJ010000190.1 coordinate 4,863, forward strand.
ATCCGGCCGTGCCGCATGTCGTCGTTGCGGGTCCACATCAGCTTGACCGGCCGGCCGGCCGCCCGGGAGACCTGGGCGGCCTCCAGTGCGGCGTCGAAGAACAGCCGGCGGCCGAACGAGCCTCCGCCGCGCACCACGTGGACGGTGACGGCGTCCTGCGGCAGGCCGAGTTCGGCGGCGATGGTCTGCTGCGCGACGATCGGGGTCTGTGCGGCGAACCAGACCTCGGCGCGGCCCGGGCGCACGTCGGCGACGGCCGTCAGCACCTCCATCGGCGCGTGGTTGACGAAGGCGAAGTCGAACTCGCCGTCCACGTACCGGGTGAGCAACGGGGGGACGAGGAACGGCGCGTGGGCGGCGCGCAGCCTGGCCCGGATGTCGGCGTCGGAGAGCGCGGCGACCGGACCCGGGTTCCAGCCGGTCCGCAGCGCGTCGCGGGCCTTGAGCGCCTGGTCGAAGGTCTCGGCGAGCACCGCGACGCCGGTGGGGATGGTGACCACGCCGAGGACGCCGGGCATCGCCCGGGCGGCGGAGGCGTCCAGCGACCGGAGGGTGCCGTTGATGGTGGTGGGGCGGGCGACCACGCAGGGGACGGCGCCGGGTACGGCGAGGTCGCCGGCGTACCGGGCGCGGCCGGTGACGATGTCGCGGGCGTCGATCCGGCCGGTCGGCCGGCCGACCAGGCGCCGCTGCTCGGCCGCCTTGGGCGTGGCGGGCACGGCCGGGACGGCGATCCCGGCGGCCGCGGCGGCGAGTTCGCCGTAGCCGGCCCGGCGGCCGTCGGGGGCGAGGACGGCGGAGTCGGCGGTGCGCAGGGTGTCGGCCGGCAGCGACCAGCGCCGGGCGGCGGCGGTGACCAGCCGGGCGCGGGCGGCCGCGGCGGCGGCGCGGACCGGGTCGTACAGCGAGCGCACCGAGTTGGAGGCGCCGGTGAGCTGGTTGAACAGCAGGTCGGGGCGGCCGTCCGAGAGCGGCACGTCGACGTCGGTGAGCCGGGCGTCGAGCTCCTCGGCGACCAGCATGGCGACGGCGGTGGTCAGGCCCTGGCCGACCTCCAGCCGGGGCAGGTGCAGCGCGGCGCGTCCGTCGGCGGTGACCTCCAGCACCAGCAGGTGGGAGGTGGGCAGGCCGGCCAGGATCAGCGCGTCACCGAGGTCGAGGACGTCCGGGATGCCGGGCAGTCCCAGCAACTGGGGTGCGGTGGCGGGCTGTTCGGCCAGACCGGCGGCGGCGGTCCGGACGGCGGCCTGCGCGGCGGAGGGCGCGGCGGCGTCGAGGCCGAGGCGGGCGGCGACGGTGAGGGTGGGGGCGGCGAGCAGGTAGGTGAGGAAGCGCCGCCGTCCGGCGGGGGCCGGGGTGGCGTCGGTGCCGTCGGCGGTGGCGGCGGCGCTGCCGGGGGCGGCGTCGCCGGGGACGGCGCTGCCGCCGTTCGGGGGTGCGATGGAGGTGCTGATGGGAGGAGCCCTTCGAGCCGGTGACGGCTCCGGCCGGGCGGGCCTGGGCGGCCCCGGCCCCGGTGCCGGATCGCGAACGCGGACGAGCATAGGAGGGGGCTATGGGCCGGTCAACACGGGCAGTTCGGGCCGGAACGGGCATCTGACCGCATGTCGGATGGGGCGGACACGGACGGCTGCAGCGGAAGGGCGGCGGTTCGGACACCGCCGCCCGGGTGGGTGCTCGTTCCGGGATCCGCCTCGGCCGCCGGTACAGGTCCCGTGGGTGGCCCGCTCAGTGCCACGTGATCTCGGCGAGCGAGTCCAGCGGCTGCCGCTCGACCATGAGCTCCGGCAGGTCCGAGGTGTCGGCCTGGTGCATCTCGGGATCGAAGTGCACGTGGATCCGGTCCTCCAGCTCGGTGAGGGTGACCTGGAACACCCGGAACTCGTCAAGGTCCAGGGCCTCGATCTGGTCGACGTTCTGGGTCAGCAGGAACGCCTTGGCCCGTAGCTCTTCGCCCTCCGAGAAGACGATCACCTTCCAGTACTCGCGCGGAATCCGGACCTGGCGGAACACCCGGTCGTCGTCCTGGAAGACCGGTCCGCCGAACACGCTGATCCGCAGGTCGTCGACGTCGACCTCTGCGTACACGGCGTCCTCGAGGCGTCCCCAGAGCCCGTTCCTGGCGCTCTGGTTGAAGTCGTCCATCTGCGGGGTGATGTTGGTGTAGAAGAACGACTCCTTGTTGGCCTGCTCGGCCTCCGCGGCGCTTCCCCAGGTCAGGTCGGCCCGCCGGGCGACGTGCCCGCGGTCCAGATGGTCGACGCGCCCGTTCTTGTCCTTGTACAGCTCGTTGTCGACCTGGAAGTTGGGCGGCACCCGGGGGTCGAGAACGAACTTCTTCCCCTTCCGGTTGAGCTTCTTGAGCGTTCCGCCGTCGACGTTCCAGGCGACCCAGAAGGCGAAGCGCCGGGACATGCTCTGGGCGAGGGAGTAGTGAGTGTGGCGGATGACCTCCGAACCGTCGATCCGCACCGCGTCGTGCTCGATCTTCGTGTGGAGCTCGGGGACTTCGATGCGCTTTCTCAGGAAGCCCGGGTCGTAGCCGTCGACGGCCACCAGTGCCTCGGGTGGAGGTGGCTCGGGGGTGATCTCCAGCTTGGTGAACACCGAGTCGGGGAGGCAGGCCAGCGCGTGCTCGTCCGGACTGTCCTTGGTCTCGCCGCTGAAGTGCAGGCCCGCGATCACGTCGGTGGGCGTGCCGTTCGCATCGGTGAACATCCAGACCGCGCCGGAGTCCCCGGGCAGGCTGACCTCGCCGTCGGGTGGCGCGAAGGCGGGGTCGACGCCGATCTCGAAGCAGCCGATCTGCTGCAGGCCGACGGTCCCGCCGTAGTCGATCTTGACGGTGGTCTCGATGCGCTTCACCAGGCCGTGGGTCACGCCGGTGGTCCGGCCGCACTTGACCACCTTGTCCCGGAGGGACGGCCGGCCGAGCCTCCGGGGGACGACGTTCAGGCCGAGGATCGCGCGGTCGAACCTGCGGTCCGTGATGGAGGCCACGGCGCAGTCACCACTGATGCCGAGATGGGAGCGGGCCAGTTTCCCGAAGCGGTTCCCGCCGACCCGGTTGTCGTCGCGGGCGCCGGGCTGGACGCAGTCGTCCCCGATCTCGCCCTCTGGGGTGTTGAGGACGTGCCAGTTGCTGAGGACGTAGGGGGAGCCGTTGCGGTCGAAGACGATGCACCCGGCTGTTCCGGCGCTGCCTCGCGTTCCGACCGGGATCCGGATGTTCCCGATACTCGCACCGGGGGCGAGCGGGTCGATCCGCTGCTGCCGGTCCGGGGGTTCGGCGGCGGCTTCGGCCAGCACGTCGTAGTGCGTCGTGTACCGGCGTTCGATGACTTCGGTCGGCACCTCGACGCCGTCCACCGTGACGGACTCGGGGAGCGCCTGCGTGCCCAACGCCTCCAGCTCCTCGGGGGCGGCCTTCTCGTCGACCGTGAACTGGATCGCGACCTCGCCCTCCCGTTCTCCCTTCGTGCGGTAGCCGATGCCGATGGACGAGACGTTCGGATCATGAAGGTAGGCCGCTCCCTGGGTCCGGATGAACGTCCTGAGTGACGAGATGAGCTTCTCTTCCTGTTCGGCCTGCGCTGACTTCGGCGGCCGGTATCCGTTGTTCCTGGACATGGACCTGTCCCTTCGAGAGCCCGCTGACGGCTTCAGTCTGTTCCGGCGCGCCGGAGCCGCGACAGGGTGGAACTACCCACGGTCACCGGGGTGGTCCCGCCCCGGGGCGGGCGGGAGCGGCCTTCCGGCGGCGGCTGCCCCGGGGCGGGCCGTCCGGGATGCGGGGTGGGCAGGGACGGCGAAGACTGGAACCGAGCGGTCCGCGAACGTCCGGGGCCATCCATGAACGCCGATGCCGTGAGTGCCGATTCCGTGGGCGCCGACGCCAAGCGCGTCGCCGTCGTCGGCGACTCCCCCCTGTTACGCCGCGGCCTGGCCGGGGTGATCGAGTCCGCGCCGGACCTCGTCCTCACCGTCAGCGTGCAGTCCGTCGCCGAGGCCGAGGGGGTGCTGGAGGCCGGCGACGTCGTCCTGCTCGACCTCCAGCTCCAGCCCTCGCTGCTCTCGGCCGCGATCGGGCGGCTCGCCGGGCACGGCGCGGAGGTCCTGGTGCTCTGCAGCGGCCCGCGGGACGACGTCGCCCAGGCGATGCGCGCCGGCGCCCGCGGCTGCCTGAGCCGGCAGGCCGGCGAGGCCGAACTGCTGGTGGCGATCAGCCTCGCGGCCTCCGGGTGCGCCTACGTGTCCGCGGTGCTCGCGCTGCCCCCGGACGACGAGGGAGCCGGCCGGCTGACCGACCGCGAGCGGCAGATCCTGGAGCTGGTCGCCGGGGGCGAGACCGACCACGGCATCGCCGAACGGCTGGGGATCAGCGAGCACACCGTCCACTCGCACCTGGACCGGCTGCGCGACAAGGTCGGCTCGCGGCGGCGGGTCGACCTGACGCGGTTCGCCCTCATGCACGCCATCGTCCCGAACCCGCCGCCCGGCGAGAGGCCGGACGGCTAGGGGCGGTCCCGGGGGCTGTCCGGCGTGGTCAGCTCGGGGCGAGGAGACAGAACTCGTTGCCTTCCGGGTCGACCAGGATCCTCCAGGAGATCGCGGACTGGTCGATGCCGGGGTCGGTGGCGCCCAGGGCGCGCAGCCGGGCCTCCTCCGCCGCCGGGTCGTCACCGGGGTAGGGGCGGACGTCGAGGTGGACGCGGTTCCATCCGCTCTTGGTGTCGGGGGTGCGGACGAACTCCAGGTAGGGGCCGACGCCCCGGGACGAGCGCATGCTTGCGAACTCGTCGGTCACCTCGTGCAGCGTCCAGTCCATCGCCTCGTCCCAGAACCGGGCCATCGACCGCGGGTCGGTGCAGTCGACCACCACCGCGGCGATCGGCCCGGTGTCCCGGTAGACCGGACGGGGCTCCAGGACGCAGAACTCGTTGCCCTCCGGGTCGGCCATGACCGTCCAGGGGACGTCGCCCTGCCCCACGTCGGCGAGCGTGGCGCCGAGATCCCGCAGGCGCGCGACCAGCTCCGCCTGATGGGCGGTCGAGGTGGTGGCCAGATCGAGGTGCACCCGGTTCTTCACCGTCTTGGGTTCCGGGCTGGCGATGATGTCGATGCAGACGGCCACGGGATCGGGGTAGACGAAGCCCACGGGTTCGAGGTTGGTGACGCCCGGTCCCTCGCTGTCGACACCCCAGCCGAGCGCCTCCGCCCAGAACCGGCCGAGCGCCGCGTCGTCCCGGGCCTTCATGTTGATCTGCACAAGTCTTGTTGACATGTCGCCGATCATAGCCAGGAGCTGACGTCGGCCCGGGCCCTCGCGGCGGCGAAGTGGACCGCTGTTCCGCGTCGTAGGTGGACCTGTCAACTGGTCCACCTGGTCCCTAGGATGGACATCATCAAGTAGGAACAGGACGGCCCGAGGGCGGCCGTGACCTCGGGGGGATCAGTTGTCCACACGTCTCTTGCCGCCGCCCGGCGCACAACGGACCATCGCCGCGGCCCAGTTGGCGAGCGCCATCGGTGACGGCGCGTACTACACCTGTTCGGCGCTGTACTTCACCCACGTCATCGGCATGTCGGCCACCCGGCTCGGCGTCGCCCTGGCGGTGGCCTGGGCGATCGGCTCGGTGGCGGGCGTGCCGCTCGGCCACCTCGCCGACCGGCGCGGGCCGCGCGGCACGGCCGTGCTGCTGGCGCTCGCCACCGGTGCGGTGGTCGCGTCCTTCCTGGTCGTCCGTTCCTTCCCGGGCTTCCTGATCGCGGTCTGCCTCTACGCCACCGCCCAGTCGGGCCTCTCGGCCGCCCGGCAGGCGCTGGTCGGCGGCCTGGTCGCGCGGGAGGAACGAACCGCACTGCTGGCCCACCTGCAGTCAACCCTCAACGCCGGCCTGGCCCTTGGCGCCGCGCTCGGCGGCATCGTGCTGAGCGCCGGCAGCCGCACGGCGTTCCTCGCCGCCTTCGCCGCCACCGCGATCGGCTTCCTGGTCAGCGGGCTGGTCCTGCTGCGGCTGCCGGCGGTCGCCCCCGCGCAGGCGCGTCCGGACGCCGAGCCGCGACTGGCGGTGCTCTCCGACCGGCCGTACGCCGTCGTCACCCTCGTCAACACCGTGCTGCTGCTGCGGATGCCACTGCTCAGCCTGGTCATCCCGCTCTGGATCGCCGCCCGGGCGGAGCACCTCGGCTGGCTCGGCCCGGCGCTCTTCGTCCTCAACACCGCGGTGGTGATGGGCTTCCAGGTCCGCGCGGCCCGCGGCGTCACCGGACTGCGCTCCGCCTCGCGCGCCGTCCGCGACGCCGGGGTCCTGCTGCTCGCCTCGTGCGTGGTGTTCGCGCTCTCGGCCGGGGACGTGCCGGTGTGGGCGATGGCCGCGCTGCTGGTGGTCGCCGCGACGCTCCAGGTGATCGGTGAGATGAAGCAGTCCGCGGGCTCCTGGCAGATCAGCTTCGACCTCGCCCCCGCCCACCAGACCGGCCAGTACCAGGGCTTCTTCGGCTCCGGCGTGGCGGTCGCGCGCACCCTGGGGCCGCTGCTGCTCACCACGCTGCTGCTGGACTGGGGCGCGCCCGGGTGGCTGCTGCTGGGCGGGCTCTTCCTGGCGGCCGGCTTCGCGATGGGCCCGGCGGTGCGGTGGGCGGAGCGCCGCCGGCCGGCGGAGGTGGCGGAGGTGGCGGAGGCGGCCGCGGCGGGGGAGCCTTCCACGGGACCGGAGCGTTCCGTGGGACCGGAGCCTTCCGCAGCGCCGGAGCCTTCCGCGGCGCCGGAGTTGGCGGAGGCGCGCTCCTGAGGGCGGGCCGGTCACCCGGGTGCTCCCGGACGCCGCCGCCGTGGCGGATGATCGCCACGGCGGCGGCGTCCGCGTGGTGGCGATGTACCGTCAGGCCGCAGTGAAATCCGCACCAAAGCATCCGTCAGGCCCACGAATCGCCGGGCTGATGACGACTGACCAGAAGAATCTACGGCGGTACATGGTCTTCCCCTTCCGGGAACCGCCTGCCAGGCTGGCCGGGTTTGCAGAACCGGAGGAGGTTTCGTGTCCCGCATTCCCAGTCTGGCGTTGGCCGTTGCCAGCGCGTTCGCCCTCGTCGCCGGCACCGCCGTCGCGGCGTCGGCCGCGCCCGAACCCCCCTCGGCCGCACCGGCCGCCGAGGCCCGGGTCGAGCCGGTCGCCTGGACGCCCTGCAATCCCGATCCGACCAAGCCCGACCCGGGGATCTACGACTGCGCCGTCTACCCGGTGCCGCTGGACTACGACCACCCCTCCGGCGAGAAGATCGGCATCGCGATGATGCGCCGCCGCGCCTCCGACCCGGCCAAGCGGATCGGCTCGCTGTTCCTCAACCCCGGCGGCCCGGGCGGCAGCGGCTACCTGTGGGCGACCACCACCCGCTTCGGCAAGGACGTCCAGGACCGCTTCGACCTGGTCGGCTTCGACCCGCGCGGCGTCGCCCGGAGCAACCCGCTGAAGTGCTTCACCACCGACGAGGAGGCCGCCGCCGTCTTCGACCGGCAGGTCGGCGTCCCGGTCACCAAGGCCGAGGTGGACGCCACACTGGACGCCACCGAGGACTACACCGACGCCTGCTCCCGCAACGCCGGCCCGCTGATCGAGCACATGTCGACCGAGAACGTCGTCCGCGACCTCGACCGGATGCGTCGCGCCGTCGGTGACAAGCAGCTCACCTTCGCCGGCTTCTCCTACGGCACACTGATCGGCGCCACCTACGCCGGCATGTACCCGAACAAGGTCCGCGCGGTGATCGTCGACGGCAACGTCGACCCCAACCTGCGCCTGCACAACGGCGTGGAGTACGACCGGCAGCGCGCCGCCGGCTTCGAACTCGCCCTGGACGAGTACCTCAAGCGCTGCAAGGCGGCCGGCGCCCCGCGCTGCGCCTTCGGCGAGGGCGACACCCGGGCCAAGTTCGACGCCATCCGCGACCACCTGCGCACCAGCCCGGTCACCCTGTCGGACGGCACCCAGGTGACCCTGTCCAGCTTCACCAGCCAGGTCGCCAACGCCCTCTACGCGCAGAGCCGGCAGGCCCCGCTCGCCAAGTCGCTGCAGGCGCTGCACGAGGCGCTCCAGTCGCAGGGCGCGCCGTCGTTGGCGGCGACCCCGAAGGCCTCCGTCGAGGACGCGAAGGCCCTGGCCGTGACCGTCCCCACCGCCCTGCGCGAGGCCCTCCCGGAGACCCCGTACAGCGCCGACGACTCGTACTACGGCGTCAACTGCCAGGACAAGCCGTACCCGTCGAACCCGAAGGTGTTCGCCAACCTGGCCAAGGCCTGGGAGAAGGAGTCGCCGACCTTCGGCCGCTACCAGGCCTTCGACGCGCCCGCCTGCGCCAGCTGGCCGGCCCCGGCGCGCGACGCCGAGCGCTACTCCGGCCCGTGGAACCGCGGCACCGCCAACCCGGTCATGGTGATCGGCAACCTCTACGACCCGGCCACCCAGTACAAGTTCTCCCAGAACATGCAGCGCCAGCTCGGCAACGCCGTCCTGGTCAGCGTCGACGTGGTCGAGCACTGCGCGGTCGGCCGCAGCGCCGAGCTGGGCAAGCTGGTCACCGACTACCTGGTGAACCAGCACGCGCCCGCGCCCGGCCAGCTGCTCAAGCCCGACGTGGAAGCCTTCCCGCCGGTGGCCTGACGCCGCCGGTCCCGGAGCCCGGACGCCCACACCGGTGGGCGCCCGG
>NZ_JBEYVJ010000191.1:0-13515 GCF_040643935.1 Kitasatospora sp. NPDC047058
CCGCCGAGGGCGTGGCGCCGTCCGCGGCCACGCCGTCGGCCCCGGCCACCCCGGCGCCGTCCGCCTCCGGTGCCCCCGCGCCCGCCAAGAGCGGCGCGCCCGCCGACGCCCGGCTGACCCTGGCCAAGCCCGGCACCCCGGTCACCGGCCCCGCCGCGAACGGCGACACCGCCCCCGGCACCGGGGCCGTCGCCACCGGCGCCCTGGCGCCCGGTTTCACCGTCTCCCAGACCACCACCGTCACCGAGCAGCGCGGGCTGGGCCTGTCCGGCATCACCTGCACCCCGGCCGGCACCAGCTTCTGGTTCGCCGGGGCCAGCACGTCCGCCGACCGCACCGACTACGTCAGCCTGGTCAACACCGAGGCCACCGCCGCCGTCGTCGACATCAAGCTGTACGGCGACAAGGGCCTGATCGAGAACGACGCCGCCAACGGCATCTCGGTCGCCCCCGGCAGCTCCCAGTCCGTCCTGCTGCCGACCATCAGCAAGGGCCAGGTCACCGACCTCGCCGTGCACGTGGTCGTCCGCACCGGCCGGGTCGGCGCCGCCCTGCACGCGGCCGACGGCAGCAAGGGCGCCGACTGGGTACCCGCCTCGGCCGACCCGGCACCCACCCAGGTGATGCCCGGCCTGCCCGCCGACACCGCCGGCGCCCGCCTGGTGGTCTGGGCGCCGCCGGAGGACGACGCCGACCTGAAGATCCAGCTCTCCGGCAAGAACGGCTGGTTCACCCCGGCCGGGAACGAGTCCATCCACGTCAAGGCCGGCATGGTGGCCGCCGTCGACCTCGGCAAGGTCACCCGCGACGAGGTGGCCGGCCTGCGGCTGTCGCCCAGCGACGACAAGCACCCCACCCCGGTGGTGGCCGGCCTGCGGGTCGACCGGGCCGGCCAGAACGGCAAGTCCGACGCCGCCTGGCTGGCCGGCACCGTCCCGGCCGGCGCCCGCGCCACGGTGGCCGACAACCGCGGCGGCGGCGCGACCACGCTGTTCCTCACCTCCACCGGCGACGCCGCCACCGTCAAGGTCACCGCCTCGGCCGGCTCCGGCGGCGGGACCCCGGTCAGCAAGGACGTCCAGCTGCCGGCCGGCGGCACGGTCGCCCTTCCGGCACCCGAGCCCGGCGGCCTGAACGGCAGCTTCGCGCTCACCGTGGAGACCGTCTCCGGCGGCCCGGTCGCGGCCGCCCGGATGCTCGCCCTCCCCGCCAAGGACGTCCCGATGTTCACCGTCCAGGCGCTGCGCGACGACCGCAGCAGCGTCAAGGTGCCGCAGGCCGCCCAGAACCCGGGCGTCGTGCTGCGCTGACCCGCCGACGACGAGGGGCGGTACCCGGCCGGGTACCGCCCCTTCTCGTCGTCCTCGCGTGCCGTCGGCCGGCCGGGGGTCCCGGCGTCAGTCCTCGTCGTACCGCGGGTCGATGGCGTCCGGCGACAGCCCCAGCAGCTCCGCCACCTGCTCGATCAGGATCTCGTGCACCAGCGCCGCACGGTCCTCGCGCGACTTCGCCCGGATCTCCACCGGCCGCCGGTACACCACGATCTGGCTCTTCCGGCCCTGCCGCCCCGGCGACACCCGGCCCAGCGGCACCCCGCCGTCCGCGTCCGGGCCGTCCGCCTCCTGCAGCGGCACCTCCTGGACGGCGAACTCCACCTCGATCAACTGCGGCCAACGCCGTTCGAGCCGCTCCACCGACTCGCGCACGTAGTCGTCGAACAGTTCGGAGCGGGTGAGCGAGATCGGCACCTGGGGCGGCGCCAGCGGGCCGCGCAGCCCCCTGCCGTGCCGGTCGCGGTGCCGGGGACGGCGCGAGGGTCCCGTCGATGACTGCGGTGCAGAGCTGTCCATATCACTGCCGAGGGTAGTCCTTGGACGGTCGGAAGTGGACCACTCCGGCCGCGAAACGCCCGGGGCGGCGGGCGCACACGAGCGGGCGGCGGGGGGCGTACGAGGCGCGCGGACCGCGACACGGCACACCCTCCGGGCAGGCGGTCTTCGCTCCCCGGCGGGGAGTGCTGTACCGTCCACCCTCGTGAGCTCTGTACGTCGTTGTTCGCGGACCGCGTGCGGCCGACCGGCCGTCGCGACGCTGACGTACGTCTACGCGGACTCCACCGCCGTCCTCGGCCCGCTCGCGACCTACGCCGAGCCGCACTGCTACGACCTGTGCGCCGAGCACGCCGAGCGCCTCACCGCCCCGCGCGGCTGGGAGGTGGTCCGGCTCGCCGCCGAGGCCGGGCCGCTGCGCCGCAGCAGCGACGACCTCGAAGCGCTCGCCAACGCCGTCCGCGAGGCCGCCCGCCCGCAGACCCCCCGTCAGGGCCGCGGCCCCGAGGGCGAGTCCACCGAGGCCGGCCGCCGCGGACACCTGCGCGTGCTGCGCTCGCCCGACAACTGACCCGGCGCCCGCCCCACCGGAATCCGGGCCCCCGCCGTCTCCCGGTACGCTGCCCCCCTGTCCGGGTACCGACAGGTGCCGTCCTCGGACGTATCGTGACCATGGGCGACCAGCCCGCCGATCAGACAGAGAACCAGGGTGGAGCCGCAGTGCGCGACCTCAAGCAGCTCGTGAAGGCGTACGACGTACGAGGCGTGGTCCCGGACCAGTGGGACGAGGACCTCGCGCGGGCCTTCGGCGCCGCGTTCGTGCAGGTCACCGGAGCGACCGCGATCGTGGTCGGCCACGACATGCGGCCGTCCTCCCCGTCGCTCAGCCGGGCCTTCGCCGAGGGCGCCGCGGCCTACGGCTCCGACGTGGTCGAGATCGGCCTCTGCTCGACCGACCAGCTGTACTACGCGAGCGGCAAGCTCGACCTGCCCGGCGCGATGTTCACCGCCAGCCACAACCCGGCCAAGTACAACGGCATCAAGCTCTGCCGGGCCGGCGCCGCCCCGGTCGGCCAGGACACCGGCCTCGCCGAGATCCGCGAGCTGGTCGAGTCCTGGACCGCCGAGGACGACACCGTCACCGTCCCCGCCCGCGACGTGAAGCCCGGCGCCCTCTCCGCCCAGGAGACGCTGCGCGGCTACGCCGACCACCTGCTCGGCCTGGTCGACCTCACCGCGATCCGCCCGCTCAAGGTCGCCGTCGACGCCGGCAACGGCATGGGCGGCCACACCGTGCCGACCGTCTTCGACGGCCTGCCGATCGAGCTCGTCCCGATGTACTTCGAGCTGGACGGCACCTTCCCCAACCACGAGGCCAACCCGCTCGACCCGAAGAACCTGGTCGACCTGCAGGCCAAGGTCCGCGAGACCGGCGCCGACCTCGGCCTGGCCTTCGACGGCGACGCCGACCGCTGCTTCGTCGTCGACGAGCGCGGCGAGCCGGTCTCCCCGTCCGCCATCACCGCCCTGGTCGCCGCCCGCGAGATCGCCCGGGCCCAGGCCGCCGGCGAGGCCGAGCCGACCATCATCCACAACCTGATCACCTCCTGGACCGTCCCCGAGGTGGTCCGCGAGCTCGGCGGCAAGCCGGTCCGCACCCGGGTCGGCCACTCCTTCATCAAGCAGGAGATGGCCGAGACCGACGCGGTCTTCGGCGGCGAGCACTCCGCGCACTACTACTTCCGCGACTTCTGGCGCGCCGACACCGGCATGCTCGCCGCGCTGCACGTGCTGGCCGCCCTCGGCGGGCAGGAGGGCACCCTCTCCGCCCTCACCGCCGAGTACGACCGCTACGCCGCCTCCGGCGAGATCAACAGCACCGTCGCCGACCAGGCCGACCGCTCCGCCGCCGTCCGCGCCGCCTACGCCCAGGAGGGCACCACCGTCGACGAGCTGGACGGCCTCACCGTGGCCGGCCCGGACTGGTGGTTCAACCTGCGCGCCTCCAACACCGAGCCGCTGCTGCGCCTCAACGTCGAGGCCAAGGACCCGGCCCGGATGGCCGAACTGCGCGACGGCGTCCTCGCCATCGTGCGCGCCTGAACCGGCTGCGCCTGACGCACGCCCGTGGTGCCCCGGCCGGTAGGGTTTCCTCTCGGCCGGGGCACCGCCGCGTCACCCTGAGACCCCTGCCACCCGAACCTGGGAGCCCGAACACCATGAAGCTCGAATCCTTCCTGCTGGAGATCCTGGTCTGCCCGCAGTGCCGGGCCGCGCTCACCGAGGGCGGCAGCGAGGACCACCCCGAGCTGGTCTGCACCGGCGAGAACTGCGGCCTCGCCTACCCCGTCCGGGACGGCATTCCGGTGCTGCTGGTGGACGAGGCCCGCCGCCCGGCGTGATCCTTGGGGGCGGACACCGCGCCCGCGGACGCCCCCCCGACCCGCAGCCCTCAGCGCCCAGCCAGCAGCCGGAGGCCCGCCGCATGCTCGACGACACCCTGCTCGACGACCCGGCCGCCCTCCAGCGCGCCGACCACGACCGCGCCCTGCTCGCCCTGGCGGGCGCCGGCGCCCGGGTCCGCACCGCCCTGCGGCTCGCCGACGCGGCCGGGATCGACCGGCTGCGCCCCGACGGCCGCCCCCGCGCGGTGCTGGTCGCCGGCCACGGCAGCGCCCTGACGGCGGGCGAGGTCCTCGCAGCCCTGGCCGGCACCTCCGTCCTGGTCACCCCCCTGCCGCCGGCCGACGCCGCCGCCGTCCCGCGCACCGACCGGACCGCCGCCGCACCCGCCTTCACCGCCGGGCTCGCCTGGCAGCTCCCCGGCTGGGCCGGGCCGCTCGACCTGCTGGTGATCAGCTCCGCCGACGGCGGCGAGCAGGGCCTGGTCTCCCTTGCCGAGCAGGCGTACGCCCGCGGCTGCGCGATCGTGGTCACCGCCCCGGCCGGCAGCCCGCTGGCCGAGGCCGCCCTCCAGGTGCGCGCGCTGCCGCTGCCGTACGTGCCGGCCAACCTGCCCGACGACGGCACGCCGCCGGCCGGGTCCGCCGCCGAGCCCGACCTGCCGGCCGAGGACCCGGCCGCGCTCTGGGCCCACCTCACGCCGCTGCTCGCCCTCGCCCAGAAGCTCGGCGTCACCCAGCTGCCGTACGACGCACCGGCCGCCACCGCCGACCTGCTGGACGAGACCGCCGTCCGCTGCCGGCCGGACGCCGCCGCGTACACCAATCCGGCGAAGGGCCTCGCCGCCCGGCTGGCCGGCACCGTCCCGCTGCTGTGGGCCGAGGGCCCGGTGGCCGAGGCCGCCGCCGTCCGGTTCGCCGCCCAGCTCGCCGACCGGGCCGGCCGCCCGGCGCTGGCCGGCCGGCTGCCGCAGGTGCTCACCGCGCACCGGGGCATGTTCACCGGGCAGCTCGGTGCGGGCGCCGACCCCGACGACTTCTTCCGCGACCGGGTCGAGGAGCCGGACCCGCTGTACCTCCAGGTGCTGTTGCTGCGGCACACCCCGGCGGCGCCCGGCAGCCCCGTGCCCGCCGAGGAGGACGCGGGCCCGGCCGAGGTGCCGGCCGACGACGAGGGCCCGCGCAGCTTCGGCGCCACCCGGGCCCACCGGCTGGCCGCCGCCCACGACGTCCGGCTCACCGAGTACGCCAGCGCCCGGACCGACCCGCTGCACGCGCTGGCCGACCTGATCGCGCTCACCGACTTCGCCGCCGTCTACCTGGGGCTCGCAGCCGCACGGTCCTGATCACGGCCGCGGCGGCCCGGTACCGTATGCGCTCGACAAGGACTGAGCGCGGGCTCGTAGGGCCCCCGGCGGAGGGACCCTCCCAAGCATGAGCACCGAAGGCGGTACCAAGGCCCTGGTCGCGGCCCTGTCCGCGAACCTGGGCATCGCGGCCGGCAAGTTCGTGGCCTTCGCGTTCTCCGGCTCGTCCTCGATGCTGGCCGAGGGCGTCCACTCGCTGGCCGACTCCGGCAACCAGGTGCTGCTGCTGGTCGGCGGCAAGCGCTCCGAGCGGAAGGCCACCCCCGAACACCCCTTCGGGTACGGCCGCGAGCGCTACATCTACGCCTTCCTGGTCTCGATCGTGCTGTTCAGCGTCGGTGGCATGTTCGCCGTCTACGAGGGCTACGAGAAGATCGCCCACCCGCACGAGCTGGAGAACTGGTACTGGCCGGTCGGCGTACTGCTGTTCGCCGTCGCCCTGGAGGCCTGGTCCTTCTTCACGGCCTTCCGCGAGGCCGCCAAGGACAAGGGCGGGCACGGCTGGCCCGCGTACATCCGCCGGGCCAAGGCGCCGGAGCTGCCGGTCGTCCTGCTGGAGGACACCGGCGCGCTGATCGGCCTGGTGCTGGCGCTGTTCGGCGTCGGCCTGACCGCGATCACCGGGGACGGCGTCTGGGACGGCATCGGCACCCTGGCGATCGGCCTGCTGCTGATCGTCATCGCGGTCGTGCTGGTGCTGGAGACCAGGTCGCTGCTGATCGGCGAGTCCGCCCACCCCGAGGTGGTGGCCGGGATCCGGGACGCGCTGGTGGACCACGACACCGTCACCCGCGTCATCCACATGCGGACCCTGCACCTCGGCCCGGAGGAGCTGCTGGTCGCCGCCAAGATCGCGGTCAACGCGGAGGACACCGCCGCGCAGATCGCCGAGGCGATCGACGCCGCCGAGGTGCGGGTGCGCCGGGCCGTCCCGATCGCCCGCGTCATCTACCTGGAGCCGGACATCTACAGCGCCGAGAAGGAGGCCGCGGGCGACGACCCGTACGCCACCCCCGGCGGGCCGGTGCCGGGCGCGCACTGAGCCCGCCGCCCGAAGGGCCCGGCGCGCGGGCCCGGCGTACGTACGGCGGGCCCGACCGGCCGAGGCCGAAATCGGTCATAGCGAGCCGGGCCCCGGGGCCGCCGGTGTAGATTCGTCACCAGAGCCAGAACGTCGCTGCTGATGGCGGTCGATCGGCGGCCGTGCCCGCGAGGGCACACGCCGGTCGAGGGAGAGAGGTCCTCCGACGGTTTGTGCTGAGCAGCAGGGAGCCGGCCCACCCCGTGGACCCGGACCGACCCGGCGTTGCCGCGCACCCGTGTGCCGCGCCGTGCTGCGACGCACCCCAGGACCTTGGCCACGCCCCACCCCATCAGCGAGGAGCAGACGCATGTCGACCGACATCACCGGTGACTTCAAGGTCGCCGACCTTTCCCTGGCGCCGTTCGGCCGCAAGGAGATCCAGCTGGCCGAGCACGAGATGCCCGGCCTGATGGCGATCCGCGCCGAGTACACCGCCTCCCAGCCGCTGGCCGGCGCCCGCATCACCGGCTCGCTGCACATGACCGTGCAGACCGCCGTCCTGATCGAGACCCTGACGGCCCTCGGTGCCGAGGTCCGCTGGTGCTCCTGCAACATCTTCTCCACCCAGGACCACGCCGCCGCCGCCATCGCGGTCGGCCCGGAGGGCACCCCGGAGAACCCGCAGGGCGTGCCGGTCTTCGCCTGGAAGGGCGAGACCCTGGAGGAGTACTGGTGGTGCACCGAGCAGGCGCTCACCTGGCCGAACGGCCAGACCCCGAACATGATCCTGGACGACGGCGGTGACGCCACCCTGCTGATCCACAAGGGCGTCGAGTTCGAGAAGGCCGGTGCCGCGCCGGACCCGTCCACCGCGGACAACGACGAGTTCCGGATCATCCTGGAGCTGCTCAACCGCACCCTGACCGAGACCCCGAACAAGTGGACCGAGGTCGCCGCCACCATCAAGGGCGTGACCGAGGAGACCACCACCGGTGTCCACCGCCTGTACGAGATGCACCGCGACGGCAAGCTGCTGTTCCCGGCGATCAACGTCAACGACTCGGTCACCAAGTCGAAGTTCGACAACAAGTACGGCTGCCGCCACTCGCTGATCGACGGCATCAACCGCGCCACCGACGTCCTGATCGGCGGCAAGGTCGCGGTCGTCTTCGGCTACGGCGACGTCGGCAAGGGCTGCGCCGAGTCGCTGCGCGGCCAGGGCGCCCGCGTCATCGTCACCGAGATCGACCCGATCTGCGCGCTCCAGGCGGCGATGGACGGCTACCAGGTCGCCACCCTGGAGGACGTCGTCGAGACGGCCGACATCTTCATCACCACCACCGGCAACAAGGACATCATCCTGGCCTCCCACATGGCGCGGATGAAGCACCAGGCGATCGTCGGCAACATCGGTCACTTCGACAACGAGATCGACATGGCCGGCCTGGCCCAGCTGCCGGGTGTCGTCAAGACCGAGGTCAAGCCGCAGGTCCACGAGTGGCGCAAGGCCGACGGCCGCACCATCATCGTCCTCTCCGAGGGCCGCCTGCTGAACCTGGGCAACGCGACCGGCCACCCGTCGTTCGTGATGTCCAACTCCTTCGCGAACCAGACGATCGCGCAGATCGAGCTGTTCACGAAGACCGAGCAGTACCCGATCGGCGTCTACGTGCTCCCCAAGCACCTGGACGAGAAGGTCGCCCGTCTGCACCTGGACGCGCTGGGCGTGAAGCTGACCACGCTGACCCAGGACCAGGCCGACTACATCGGCGTCCCGGTCGAGGGCCCGTACAAGGCGGAGCAGTACCGCTACTGATCCGCTCCGCGGACGTTGATGCCGGTGGCCGGCACCCCCGTGGCGGGGGTGCCGGCCACCGGCGCGTCAGTGCATGACGTCGGTCGTCCAGGTGCTCGCGTCGACGCCGAGGGCCTCGGTGTGGGCGAGCATCCATGACAGCCCGCCGAGCTGCGCCAGCGAGGGCGGCAGGTCGGCCCCGGCCCCGGCACACACCTGCACCCCGTTGTCGGAGGAGCACAGTGCCGGGTTCGGGCCGGTGATCGGTGACCCGTCCTTCCCGGTCGGCGACGTCGGCGACCCCGGTGCGGCCGGCTTCACGGTGAGCCAGACGGTCTTGCCCTCCGCCTCGAGCATCAGCCACACGCTCCAGGAACTCTTGCCGTCCGGGTCCGGGCGCGTCAGCTTGACGTTGGTGGCCTTGAACGCGTCGGGCAGTCCGGTGAAGCGCACCGGCAGCGGGACGTCCCACGCGCCGTACCGGACCCCAGCGGCCACCTTGTGCAGGACCTCCCGCGCGATGTCCGCCGGCCGGCCGTCGGAGCCCGAGAGCTCCGCCCAGCGGCCCGAGGGCGTCAGCCACCGCAGGGTGGGCGTGTCGTACGGCGGCGCATCGGAGACCACCCAGTAGGCGGTCCGTCCGTCGACCGGCTCGGCCTCCTCCGTGCGGACCTTGCTGCCGGGCGACCCGGTCATCGGGGGCTGGGACCCGGCCGGGTACTGCGAGAGCTTCAGGCGCGGGGCGTTCTCGCCCTGGCCGCTCGCCTGCAACTCGACGCTACTGAACCCGGTCTGGTAGCCGGTGCCCTTTTCACCGCCGGCCCAGTCCGGCAGCCAGCCGAACCGCAGCTCGGGGGTCAGCGGGTCGGTCCCGGCCCGCTGCGGTGCGGCGGTCGGGGACGGCGTGACCGCCGGGGAAGGAGTGGTGACCACCGCGGGCGCGGCCGGCAGCACGGGTGCGGCGGTGCCGCCGCCCGGGAGCAGGAGGGTGCCGGCCGTGACCACCCCGGCCGTCGCGGCCGCGACGGTGCCGATCACGGTCAGCTTGCGACGCCGCAGCCGGGCTGTGCCCTCGGCCACGGAGCGGCCGGCGTCGAAGCCGGGAGGCGGAGCCGGTTCGTCGGCCAGGGCCGTCAGACGGGTGACCAGGTCGTCGGGATCGGTGATGGTCATGACACCCTCTCGGCGACGGCGGGACGGGTGGTGAGTCTGCTGCGGAGGGTCTCCAACGCACGGGAGCTCTGGCTCTTGACGTTGCCGGAGGAGCAGCCCAGTGCCTCGGCCGCCTGGTCGACCGTCAAGTCGCAGTAGTAGCGCAGCACGACGGTGGCCCGTTGGCGGGGCGGCAGTGCAGCCAGGGCCCGGCGCAGATCGAGCGAGACGTCCAGATCGACGCTCGCGGCGGCGGTGTCCGGCTCGGCGGCGGTGCGGACGGTGCGACGCCACCAGGACGAACGCTGCTCGCCCAGGAACGTGTTGACCAGCACCCGGCGCGCGTAGCCGTCCAGATTCTCGATCCGCCTGGCCCTGGCCCAGTTCATGTACAGCTTGGTGATGGTCTCCTGGACCAGGTCGTCGGCCCGGTGCCAGTCCCCGCACAGCAGGTAGGCGACTTTCCGCAGCCAGCCGCTCCTGGAAGCCGCGTACTCCGTGAACTCCGCGTCGCGTGTCTGCTTCGCCATCCGCACCTCCTCTCATCGTGGCGTCGGCGCGCTGCCGCGCCGTCCACCTCCCTAATGCGAGCGACCGGCCCGAACGTTGCACGCCGCGGCGGAGATCGCCCGCGTAGGCTTTCGGGCATGCCCAACGGCCGGTACTCGCTCCACGACACCCATGACCACGTGCTGCTCGGGGAGGAGCGCTTCAGCTGCGCGCCCGGCCCGGCCGGCTGGCGGTACGTCTCCAAGACCTACGCGCCGGACGGCCACGTCCTCGGTACGACCGACCTGACGCTGGACTCGCGTGCTCGGCCGCTGCGGATGGAACTGCGCGCGGGTGGGTGGCAGGTCCGGGGCGGTGCCGTCGACGGGGTGGCGTGGGTGCGCACCGACGCCGCCGACCCGGGCGGGGAGCACGCGGTGGAGGGGCACGACCGGGCGCACGGGTTCGCCGGGCGGTCGCCGGGGTTCCTGGTCGCCACCGCGCGGCTGCTGCGGCTGCGGGAGGGGGCGAGCGCGAAGGTGCGGCTGGTGGCGTTCACCGAGCCGGTGCTGGCGCCGCGCACCTTCGACCAGGGGTGGTTGCTGGAGGGGGTGGACACCCACGAGACGGACTCCGGCCCGCTGCTGGTCGAGCGGTACCAGGTGGCGGACCTGGAGACGGGCGAGCAGCAGGTGGTGCACCTGGCGGGTGACGTGGTGCTGGCCGCGGCGGGGGTGGAGCTGGAGGAGCTGGAGTCGCCGCCGAACGCGTGGCCGGCGGATTTCGGGGGGTAGCCGGCTCAGGGGCTGTCCGGCGGGCGCAGGCCTTCGGGAGGTCCGGCGTCAGGCGGGCGGGGCGAAACCGGTGCCGGGGGCCGGCTGCGGTGCGGGGGCCGGTGCCGGTGCGGGAGCCGCTGCCGTCGGTGCGGCGGGGGCCGGTGCGGCGGGGGCCGGCGGGGCCGCCTGGAACGTCGGGGCCGCTTGGAACGTCGGGGCCGCTTGGAACGGGGCCGCGGGGGCCGTCGGGTGGGCCTGGAGCTGCTGCTGCTGGAACGCGTGGGTCTGGGCCCGCGTCCACTCGCGCCGCTGGCGCTCGGTCAGCACCGCCCCGAGGTACGCCGCCGGGTGCAGCCCGTACGGGACGGGGTGGCCGGTGCGGGCCGCCAGGTCGTCCGCGAGCCGGGCGGACATCTGGTGCGCGACGGCTTGGTCCAGCTGGCCGATCCGCCCGAGCAGCTGCCGGATCGCCAGCCACAGCGGCTCCGGCACCGCGGAGAGGTCCAGCGCGACCAGCTCGCCGCCGATCGCCTGCAGCAGCTGCGGGTGCACCGGCGGCAGCGCGTTGGCGGCGCTGCCGCCGCCCGGCACGCGCTCGCGGACCACCAGGGTCCCCGCGAAGACGTCCCCCAGCCGCTTGCCGTCCGAGGACACCGCCGAGCAGATCGCCGCCGGCACACCGCTCAGCACGATGAGTTCGAAGAAGCCGACCAGCCCGCGCACCAGCGCGTGCCGGAACCGGACCGGGCCGCCGTCCGTGCGGACCACCCGCAGACCGAGGGCGGCCTTGCCGAGCGAGCGGCCGCGGGTGAAGGTCTCGACCATGACGGGCACGGCCACCAGGAAGAAGACCGTCAGCCCGATCATGAGGGCGGCGAGGCCGGCGGGGTCGAGGTCGACCAGGGCGACACTCAGCATCAGCGAGACCACCACGAGCGCGGCGGTCTCCACGGCCAGGTCCAGCGCGATCGCCAGTGCCCGGCTCGGAAGCTTCGCCGTGCGCAGGCCGAGGACGACCGCCTCACCCGTCACCAGGTCGCTCAAGACACCCGTCCGTTTCCGTCGGTGGTTGTGGTTCGCGCTTCGCGCGGGCGGGAGCGTCCGTCGGATCGGCCCCCACGATCCCGTGATCTGCAATCGTCAACATACGGTGCCGCGCCGTCACTCGGGAAGGGAGGTCCCGACCGCCCGGATGCTTCGTCCCCCTGGCATGCTGGGCCCACTTGTCCGCACCCGTCTGCCCGCGCGCCCCGCGCCGACCATGGAGCTGCCGAATGGACCTGGACGTCTTCGTCGCCACCCACCAGGGGGAGTGGGCACGGCTGGACGCCCTCGCCCGGAACCGTCGGCTCAGCGGTGAGGAGGCGGACGAACTGGTCACCCTCTACCAGCGCGTCACCGGTCACCTCGCCAAGGTCCAGGCCGCCGCCCCCGACCCCACGTTGGAGGGCCGTCTCACCAGCCTGGTCTCCCGTGCGCGGGACGCGGTCACCGGCAGCCGGAGCAGCGGCTGGCGGGACGTCGGGCGCTACTACACCGTGAGCTTCCCGGCCGCGCTCTACCGCTCCCGCCGCTGGTGGCTGCCGGTCGCCGTGCTCTCGCTGCTCGGCACCGCCCTGATCGCCTGGTGGGTGGCGACCCACCCCGAGGTCCGGAACAGCCTCGCCACGCCGGAGACGCTCCGCGAGATGACCAGGCCCGGCGGCGACTACGAGGCGTACTACTCGGACCGCCCCGCGAGCTCGTTCGCGGCCCAGGTCTGGACGAACAACGCCTGGATCGCCGTGCAGTGCCTGCTCTACGGCATCGCCCTCGGCATCCCCGTGCTCTTCGTGCTGTGGACCAACATCCTCAACCTGGGCCTCGGCGTGGGCCTGATGGCCTCGGCCGGCCGGCTCGACGTCTTCCTCGGCCTGCTCATCCCGCACGGCCTGCTGGAGCTGACCGCCGTCTTCGTGGCCGGCGGCCTCGGCCTGCGCCTCGGTTGGACGATCATCGACCCCGGCCCGCGTACCCGCGGCACCGCCCTCGCGGAACAGGGCCGCGCCATCATCGGCATGGGCATCGGGCTCGCGACGGTCCTCGCCGTCTCCGGAGTGCTGGAAGCCTTCGTGACTCCGTCCGGCCTGCCCACCTGGGCCCGGATCTCGATCGGCGTGCTGGCCGAGGTCGCCTTCCTTCTCTATGCCCTGGTGCTGGGCAGGAAGGCGGCGGCCGACGGCGAGACCGGCGACCTGGACGCGGCCGACCGGGCGGACCTGCAGCCGGTCGCGGCCTGAGCCGATGTGATCAACAGGCCTCTGACCTGCTACTCTTCTTGCATCCCAGCCAAACCATTGACGTGGTAGGGGTGGGCTAGTAGGTTTGAACGGTTGAGACAGGTTGGACAACGACCGGTCCCAGGCGTTAGTGTCTACGACACCGCCGAATCGAGGGCGAGTGCGTTTCACGAAATGCGCACCCTCCGACGAGGTAAAACCCCGGAACTGAGCACACCGAAAGCTTTGATAAGCTTCGGAGCGAAGTGAAGGAAATCCCTCCAGCGGGAATTCAGAGAAACAAAGGCCGGTAAGAACGGCCGCGAGGATCTGATAAGCTGGAAACACGAAAGAACGAAGCGCCCGGAGGGCCCGCTGGAAGGCGGTCCGAAGGAAGTGTCCGTTCCTTGAGAACTCAACAGC
>NZ_JBEYVJ010000192.1:0-13508 GCF_040643935.1 Kitasatospora sp. NPDC047058
GGCTGGGCGCTGGGGCGGGGCTGGGCGCTGGGGCGGGGCTGGGCGCTGGGGCGGTGCCCGACCAGGGTGTCCACCTCGCCACCGACCGGGCCACCGGCGCCGCCCCGGGACCGGGCCTCGCGGCGATCAGCGGACTGATCCGCTCCCGGTGGCCACTTGCCGGCTGGACCGACCCGGCGGGGGTCCGCTACGGCGCGTACCTGACGGCGGCCGGCGCGGGCGCCCCGCGCCTGTACTACCTGGCCCCGGGCAGCGAGGGGCCGACGCTGCGCACGCTGCGGATCACCAGCCGGGCTCCGGACGGCCCGCACGTCGTGGACCTGCCCACCGGCGAGTACACCGCCATCGCCCGCCCGCACAGCCCGGCGCAGCTCTACCGGGGCACGCGACGGCTCGACGACCTGGGCAATCCGCAGGACCTCGACCTCACCGTGAACTTCACCGTCCCGGCCACCGACGTGGCGGAGGTGACCGTGCGCGCGGCCCGGCGCCACCACCTGTGGCCGCGGCTGCGCATCCTGCGGCTGGACCAGGGCAGCGCAACCGTCGGCGCGGACACCACCTACCTCGCCGAGGTGGAGATCTGGCGGGTGGACGAGGCCGACCGCTGGACGCCGGTGTTCCAACTGGCGCTGGTCTACGCCTTCGTCCGGTTCCAGTGGCGGGTCTACCGGATCGAGTACGACCGGCACGGCGAGCGGCGCCGGGTGCCGGTGGACCACCCCCAGCCGTCCCGATCCACCTTCACCCACCGCTTCGACCACGCCGGCGACTACGAGGTCGAGTGCGAGGTCCGGCTGAGCTACGAGGACGCCTCCCCGCAGCCGGTGACCGAGCACCGGACCGACCGGGTCCAGCCGCTGGAGCAGAAGATGGCGCTGGAGCTGGCCGCTCTGGAACGGGCCACCGCCGCACCCGGTGCCGAACCGGTCTGGTTCACCAGCGCGCAGGCGCTCCTGGACGCGGCCCGCGACCGGCTGCGCCAGGCCGAACGCGCCCCCGTCCGCAACGAGGCGCTGATCCGCGAACTGCGGGACGCGGTGGCGGGCCTGGAGAAACGGCTGCTCGGCACGGCCGGTGCCGGGCCGTTCCCGGTCCGGGCACTCTTCACCGACCGCCGCACCGCGCAGAGCCGGCCCATCTCGCTGTTCGCCGGGCCGGCCGCCGAGCAGGAGGGCCCGGGGCACACCTGGCTGCTGATCGACCTGACCTACCCCGCGTTCTACCGGACCTACCGCGGCACCGGCCCCAGCCCCGAGGCGGCGCTGCGGGCCGCGTTCGAGGACGCCCGGACGTCCTTCCGCGGCAACTACCCGCCCGGCCGCATCCTGGCCCGGATCGAGTGGCCCGGCATGGACCGGCTGCACCTCAAGCCCTTCGACTTCGCCACGGTCACCGACAGCTGGCAGCGCACGGCCTGGGAGTGGCTGTCGGCGGTCGCCACCGGGCTGGCCGTGGCCGGGGCCGCGGCCGCACTGGCGTTCCCCCCGACCTCGGTCGTCGTCGGCGCGATCGTGCTCGCCGGGGCCGTCGCCGGGGGCGTGCTCAGCGCCGTCAGCCTCGCCGAACGGGTCCACCACGACGCCTTCGAATGGGACCGGGAGACCGCCGTCGACCTGGTCTCGCTGGCCACCGCGTTCGCCTCGGTCGGAGGCGCGGTCGCCCGCGGGGCCGCGACGGGCATGACCCGGTCCATCGCCTCCGGAGCGCCGCTGACCGTCGAGACGGCCGGGCGGCTGCACGGACTGCTGAAGTTCCAGCACGCCGTCCTCTACGTCGACCTGGGGACGCACCTGTCCGACTCGCTCCTGCTCTCCTACGACACGTACGTCCAGCTGCGGGACGTGGACGCGGCGATGGCCGAGGGGACCCTGGCGCAGCTGCAGCAGCAGTTCGGGCCGGTGGAGGGCCGCCGGCGGTTCGAGGCCGAGCGCTTCACCCGGATCCTCGGCGTGCTGGCCCGGGCGGCCCTCAACGGGCTGATGACCGTCGTGTCGATGCGCGGCACCACCAAGGCGATCGCCGCCGGGGCGGCGCGGACCGCCGCGGGGCGGATCCCCGGCCTGCACCGCCGGCCCTCGGTACGGCTGGCCGTGGCACCGGGCCCGGCCCTGCCCGCGTTCCCGGACACCGAGTTCGCCCAGGACCGGACGGGCTTCCGCCGCCGGCAGATCGACGGCGTGGTGGCGCGGCTCGGACTGGCCGGCAACCCGGCCGGAACGGCCGCCGCTGGAGACCTCTCCCCGCAGACCGCGTGGCGGATCAACACCGCCTACGACGCCCTCAGCGAGGAGCAGCGGGCGCTGGTCCTCGCCACGCTGCGCCCGGGCGGAGCCGACCTCAGGCCGCTGCGGACCTTCCTCGGCGACGGCGGCAGCCTCCGGGAGCTGGCCGCGTTCCTGGAGACCCAGCCCGTCCGGCTGCGCGGGCACATCACCACGTTCGGCACCCTGCAGTCGCGCGCCGCGGACTTCCGCCGGCTCGCCGCGGCCGTCCCGGAGCTCACGGCGTTCCGCTGGGACCCGCAGAACCTGAACGACCACTTCGACCGCCACGTCCTGGGCCGGGCGAACTACCCCGACGAGGCGTGGAAGTGGGCGCAGCGGCTCGGCATCGCCGAGACGTACGGCCTGGACCGGGCGCGGTACCTGGCGATGACCGCGTCGGCCGCGCCCGCCGACGCGGCGCTGCGCGCGGAGATCACCGCGAAGTTCCGCTCGGTGTACGGCGAATACGTCCACGCCGTGCTGGTCCGGTCGGCGGTCTACGGACGGTCGGGGCGGGGTGCCGAGCTCATCGGGTCGGACGGGGAGCTGCTCTGGGCCGCGAGCCCGGACGGCCTGATCTCCACCGGCTACTTCCCCGACAACCCGGCCCGGTGGCCCGATCCGGTCGGCAACCTGCAGGGCAAGCTGGAGGCGGCGCTGGCCGAGGGGCAGTCGGTGGTGCTCCTGTTCCGGGGGTCGCCCTGAGTGGTGCCTGCGCGGGCGGCTCGGGTGCCGATTGCGGGTGCTGCGGGCAGCGGCCATGCTGGGAACGAGGGGCGGTTCGTACGCGCGCCAATCCTGCCGGAAGCCCGCGAATCCGCTGCGGGGCGCGCACGAACCGGGGAGCACACGCATCGGGGAGCGCACGAACCGGAGGCGGCCATGGGCACGACGGGCACCGAATCGACGACTCCGTTAGCCGCGTCGGCCACCGACACGGTCGGGGTCACCGGCCAACCGCGCGGGGTCGCCGTATCCCGGGACGGCCGCCGCGTTTACGTGGCGGGTGCCAGCGCGGACCTCGTGTCGGTGATCGAGGTCTCCGACGGCCAGGGAGCGGGCCCCGCGATCCCGGTGGGCACCGGCCCGCGCGCCGTGGCCCTGGCCCCGGACGGCAGCCGCGCGTACGTCGCCAACGCGGGCTCGGACACGGTCTCGGTGATCGACACCGCCGCCGGCCTGGTGGCGGCCACCATTCCGGTCGGCGGCAGCCCGCGCGGGGTGGCCCTCACCGGGGACGGCCGCCGCGCGTACGTCCCCAACTCCGGCACCGACACCGTCTCGGTGATCGACGTCCCGACGGCCCGGGTGACCGGCACCATCGCCGTCGGCACCAACCCCACGGGGATCGCGGTGGCACCCGACGGGCTGCGCGTCTACGTCGCCGACGCAGGTTCGCACAGCGTGTCGGTGATCGACACCGTCACCGCCCAGGTGACCGCGACCGTCCCGCTGGACGCGGCCCCGCGCGGCCTGGCGGTGAGCCCGGACGGCCGGCGGGTCCTCGTCACCACTCCGGAGGCGGACTCCGTCTCGCTGATCGACACCGGGACCGACCAGGTCGTCGGGACCGTCCCCGTCGGCACCAACCCCGCGGGCGTCGCACCGGCCCCCGACGGCCGACACGCCTACGTGGCCAACGCCGGCTCGAACACCGTGTCCGTCATCGACACCGCGACCGGCCAGGTCGTCGGGACCGTCCCCGTCGGCACCAACCCCGCGGGCGTCGCACCGGCCCCCGACGGCCGCCGCGTCTACGTCACCAACGCGGGTGCGGACAGCGTGTCCGTCGTCGACACCGGCACGAACCGGGTGACCGCCACCATCCCCGTCAGCGCCGGCCCGCTCGGAGCGGCGGTGGCCCCGGACGGCCGCCGCGTGTACGTCACCAACGTCGGGGCGAACACGGTGTCGGTGATCGCCGCCACCGCCACCTACCGGGTCGCGGAGACGGTCACCGCAGGCGCCAACTGCTGGGCGCTGGCGACCACTCCGGACGGCAGCCGGGTCTACGTCGCCAACGCGGGCAATGTCGCGCCCACCCCCAACAGCTCGGTGTCGGCGATCGACACGGCCACCGACCACGTCGCCCTCACCGTCCCGGTCGACACCCCGGTCACCGTCGCGGTGGCCCCGGACGGGCGCCACGCCTACGCCGCCGGTGCCCGCAGCGTCACCGTGATCGACACCACCACCGGCCAGGTCACGGCCACCGTATCGGTCGGCATCACCCCCACCGGCCTGGCGGTCACCCCGGACGGCCGCCGCCTCGTCGTCACCGTCATCGTCGCCGGCACGGTCGCCGTCATCGACACCGCCACCAACCAGGTGATCCGCACCGTCACCGTCGGCAAGAACCCCACGGCCGTGGCCGCCGCCCCCGACGGCGGGCACGTCTACGTCACCAACGGGGGCTCGAACAACGTGTCCGTCATCGACGCCGACGGCGGCCAGGTGCTCTCCACGATCCGGGTCGACGACAACCCCATCGGCGTGGCCGTGGCCCCGGACGGCCGCCGCGCCTACGTCACCAACCTCCACTCCCGGTCGGTCTCGGTGATCGACACCGCCACCGCCACGGTCACCGCGACCGTCACCGTCGGCACCAGCCCCTGGGGAGTGGCGGTCAGCCCGGACAGCCGCCACGTCTACGTGGCCAACATGGCCGACCGAACCGTCTCGGCGATCGACGCCGAGACCCTCTGACGCCCCGCCACCGCCCGGGCCCTTGGCGAGAAGCCGGAGGCAGCTGCTGGAATACCGTCACCTGGCGTACCGGGTGAATACACCGAGGAGCAGCTGCAGTACCTGATCGACGAGCTGCGCGAGCTGGACCTCCCGAGCGTCGAGCGGGCCCCGCAGGCCCCGCCGCCCCCGGGCACCCGTGGTCCGGGTGCACTTGAGCTGGGCACCCTGCTGATCGGTATCGGAAACAGCGGTGCGCTGCTCCCGGCGCTGGTCGGCCTGGACGCTCACGCCGCCGATGTCGACATCGTGCTCCCAACTGCTTCGGTGTGGTGCTGGTCAGGTAGTTGGAGACAGCTCTGGTGGCGAACTCCCGGCCGTGGATGCACTCGGTCTTGATCAGCATGATCACGGTCGGGACAGCCATCGGGCCTTGGCGAAGTGCGCAGACTGGTGGTCACGCCTAGCGTGGAAAGGGGGAATAGCGCAAAGGCCCCCAAACGGTGTTGTGTTGCGTGCACTGCCGAAGGGTACCGACATTCGCCCCCGAGGTCGGGTGCTCGCGCGCTTCGGCCGCGCTCACGCCGACCCGTCCGACCGGCGAAGCCTCGACGGCAGGGACGTTCCGATGGACATCGAAAACATGAAAGCCGCACGGCGCATCACAGCCGGCCAGGTGGTCGGCACCACAGGATCACGCACCGTCACCCCTGCTACCGAGAAGGAGATGCATAGCAGCCCGTTCTTCGGGGTTGCGCTGGAAGCGGTGGATCCCCAAGTCAACGTCAAAGTTCAAATAAGTGGCGCTTTCACCCGCGGCCTGGGCCTCGGCAAGTCCGGCGCGGTTGGCATCGACAGTTCGGGACAGCTCGTCCGCGCTGCAAGTAAAGAATGCGTGAGCGCTCCGAACTGGATCGGTGACTGCGATGCTTCAGGCGCGGTGACGATCCGTCCCCGCCGCGACACGCGACTGAACGTGCTCGACTTCGGAGCAGTGGGAAACGGCCATGACGACGAAAAGGCCGACGACGCAGACGCGATCCAAAGTGCCCTGGACTGCGCGATGCGACTCGGAACTACTGACGGCAGTGTCGTCTACCTCCCGCCGGGAGACTACCGCATCAAGAAGCCTCTCGTTATCTCGAACGGTTGCATTCTGGAGGGGGCTGGCCTTGCCTATCATGACGAAACCAGTCGCATACTCGCAGATGTCAAATACGGAAACTTCAACCTTTCTCACTGGGTCGGAATCGGTGCAGTCGCCGGGGAGACCGTTTATTGCGCAATTGCCCTGGTGGGCCATGCAACCGGATTGTCCATGACGCCCCCTCGCGGCCGTGCGGACTATGCTGTGCTTCGTCAGCTCGCCCTCCACTCGATCCCCGCTCAAGGGATGCCTGCCGCCACCTTCCAGGCTCCGCAGATGGATGGCATACGAGTTATGGCGACCGGATCATGCATCGAGAGAATGAGCGTGGTCAGTTTCAGGCGCAACGGCATAGCGATATCCTCAAGCGAGGTCGCACCGGTGGTCAACGCCAGCGGCGTGCAGATACGTGATTGCCGCCTTACCAGCAATGGCCAAAATGGGCTTGACATCGGCGGCCTGGGCAACGACAACGCCAGCACCATGCTAGTTATGAACGTTGATGCCACATCAAATGGGCGTGATGGGATTTACGACAATTCATTCTTGGGCTGCACCTTCGTTTCGTGTCACACTGCAGCAAACCGACGCCGAAACTTTAGCTGCGAGGGCAGCCCGAGGCCCTCCGTGTACGTCGGCTGCTACGCCGAAGCCGATGCACCATCGGTATTCAAGGGTCGAAATATCGCTGTCATTGGAGGAGATATAGACACCACCTCTGACTCAAAGTTTTGGGGCTTCAATCCTATCGGGAAGGGGCCTTCTGGACTCCGCGTACAAAATAACTATTCCACAGTGCACAAGTATTGGATCGCCGATGCGGGGGTCGACATCGAAGAAGGCGAGCGGCAGACACCCGGGAACGGATACGTGTATCGAGCAATTCATGCCGGGCATACTTTTGGGGTGAGCGGCCTACCTCCCGAAAAGAAGGGTATGCCTGACTTCCCGAAGGTGGCCAGGCAAGTGCTGCAAGAGCTCGCTGGTTTGGTGTGGGAGTGTGAGGGCGAATATAAGCCTAAGGTCTCAGCGTTCAACTGTATTGGGTCTGATCAGGATGATTCCACGATCATTCAGGATTACGGCTATGACAAGCCGGATACGGCCAGCCAGAATCCCTTCTTTCGCACCCAAGCAGACATGGTTACTCCGCAGATCAAGGGCAGGCTTCAAACGTCCCTCACGGCCGGGGTGGATTGCCTCACGTACTACCAGAACTCGTACGAAAACGGTCCGGTTCCTGGTGGGCTGATGCTTCCGGATGCCTGGATTGGAGACCCCGGCCCTGGTGAGCGGCGAATCGGGGTTGTCTATACCGGAACTCCCTTCACCGTGCCGCATGGCGGCAGGCGCCTCGATTTTTACAGCCCGGGTGATCTGCTTCTCAATGCCACCGGAAGACCAACGGAGGAGCGCCAAGGTGGGATCGGCTGGGCGGTGAAGGCTCTGTGCGGAAGGCGACCAAAGGCTGATGGCTCCGACTGGGTTCATAATCACCACTACCGCATTGGGGAAGTTGTCAGGCCGGCGAGCCCCAATGGCCGTGGCCACGTGTATCGGCTGACCGCCTACACCGGCGGCCACCCCTACCCGCTGGACAATCACTCCGGCGATGATGAGCCGAGCTGGAATCGGAATGTTGGCGGCGTGACTTCCGACAAAGACCTGGAATGGCAGACGCTCTATGACTTGGATGTTCCCGAAAATGCATGGGTCATTGAACCGCTTCCTCAGCGCGCGAAAGGCCAGCCAGACTCGGCAGCGACGGACATTGCCGGGCTGAGGGGAGAGTTCAACGCACTTCTTGCCAAGATGAGAAAGGCGAATCTACTGGAATAAGCGGAGGCGGAGGGAACTGGAAACCAGGCAACTACCGGGCCTTTCCTCGGACTCTGGTCGGCGCCCTCTGCTGCTACAAGCGACTCCTCAAGCCGCTCAAGCCGTATCAGTATCTAGGCAGGCTCGACAAATTGGAGTTTCCCGGAGCCAGGCGGTGCCCCTGTGCCGCGGGATGAGGACCTGTTCTCGTATAGCTACGGCGAACGGGTATGTAGCGCAGGGTGATTCGAGGTTGAGTCGGGCCGTACGGGCCGGGTTGGTGGTAGCGGCGGTTCTGCTCACTGGATCTCTCGCACCTGTTGGCTCGTCAGGGTGGTGCTGCAGTAAATACCGGATTCCTGCGGAAGAGCAGGGCGAGCGGCGACTGCAACCGATGGACCGGTCAGCCCCAGTCTCTGGCGGCGGCGCCTGCCTCCCGCAACACCTCGGGAAACTCGGGAGTTGACGCCCACCACGAGATCCCTTCGAGAACCACGGCCCAGGCGCGGGCAGCCTCCGCAAGGTCGCCCCGGTCCATGGCCAACCGGGTCCGGACGAGGCACTTCGTCATCAGGCTCGACCAGGAGCCGTAGATGGAGACGACTTCGCGCTCGCCGCCCCGGAGCAGCTGCCCTGCGGAGCGCTCCCTGGTCAGGACGAAGAACCGGGCGGCGTCGTACTGTTCGGCGGTCGGCACCTCGGTGGGGAAGGTCACTGCGGCACCTGCCCATTGGTTCCCGACGCGACGGCCCGCCGCACGTCCTCGATCGGAACGGCCACGGACACCCTGCTTTCCGGATTGGGACGGCCGAGCTGGTGGACGCGCCAGCCCGCCGTCCGCCAGCGATCCGCGTCGAGGGTGGTGCGGCAGTCGACGAGCAGCGGGTCAGCCGGCAGCTCCACCAGGGTGCCGGGGTCCGCTTGCCGGTACTCGGGCCACTCGGTTGCCAGGACGACCAGCTCGGCGCCGGTGAGTGCGGCCGGCAGGTCCGAGGTGTAGTCGAGCTCCGGGTTGCGGACCATGGCGTTGGGCACGGCCTGCGGGTCGTGCACGGTGACCGCGCCACCGGCCCGGTGCAGGGCGAGGGCCAGAGCCAGGGCGGGGGATTCGCGGACGTCGCTGGTGTTGGGCTTGAACGCCGCGCCGAGTACGGCAACCCGGGCGCCCCGGAGCGGCTTCTCGCCGAGGGCGTCGGCAATGAGGTCCATGGCGATGCCGGTGCGGGACTCGTTGATCCTCTCGGCGGCGAGGAGCAGGTCGACGGCATCGTCGGCGCCCAGCTGCTTCGCGCTGGCGGTGAACGCCCGGACGTCCTTGGGCAGGCAGCCTCCGCCGTAGCCGATGCCCGGCTGCATGCCGCCGGCGCCGATCCGCGGGTCGATCCCGAGGATCTCCACGATCCGGGTGATGTCGCCGCCTGCGGCCTCGCACATGTTCGCGACCGCGTTGATGTAGCTGATCTTGAGGCCGAGGAAGGTGTTCGCGGCGCCCTTGGCCAGTTCGGCGGTCGCCGGGTCACAGACGAACAGCGGCACACCGGCATCCAGGATCCCGGCGTACACCGCGCGGATGGCTTTCTCGCCCTCGGGGCCGGTGACGCCGGCGATGACGCGGTCCGGGCGCAGCGTGTCCTCCACGGCATGGCCCTCGCGCAGGAACTCCGGGTTCCAGACGACCTCGACCGCGGTGCCGGCGGGGGCCAGTCGCTGGGCGAGCGCGGCGACCTCGGCGGTGGTGCCGACGGTGACCGTCGACTTCCCGACGATCGTGCAGGCCTTGGTGAGGTGGGGCGCGAGCTGGCGGACGGCACCGAACACCTGGCCGGTGTCGTAGGAGCGGCCGTCGGCGTCGATGGGGGTTCCGACGCCGATGAAGTGCAGCTCGGCGAACGCTGCTGCTTCGGTGACGTCGGTGGTGAAGCGCAGGCGCCCGCTCTTGATGTGCATGGCCAGGAGCTCGGGAAGGCCGGGCTCGAAGATGGGGCACTCGCCCGCGTTCAGACGCGCGATCTTCTCGCGGTCGGTGTCCACGCCGATGACCTCGTGGCCGAGTTCGGCCATCGCCGCCGCGTGCGGGATGCCGAGGTGGCCGCAGCCGATCACGGAGACACGCATGGAGGGTCCTTGTCTGCGTAGGGGCACACCGTTACTCGGTGTACCCATGACGCTACCGGCAACTGGACGGGCTCCCGGACCACCCAGGGGCTGACTGATCCTCCCCGCGGGTCCTGGCGATGCTCCGGCGAGCGCCTGTGGCCGGGGTCCACCCCCCGTGCTACGCGAGCCCGTCGAGGGTGGAGCCGTTTCCCTCGATGCCCGGCCGGCCCGGCGGAGCGTTCTCCGCCGGGCCGGCCAATCGTCTGGGGCCGGCGCTCAGGAGAGCTGACCGTCGTACGAGGGCAGCTTGAAGCCCTTCTCGTAGTAGCCGCCCTCGAAGTCGGTGGGCCGGTTGCCGATGTTGGCGGTGATCCGGTAGCCCTCGTTCGTGAGCTCCTCCCGACAGCGGGCCTTGCCATCGTCCTTGCTCTCGCCGTGCCGACGCGTGCAGATGGCGTCCACCGGGTATCCGGCGTCGGTCAATTCCTGCCGGGCGGACGACGAGGAGGTGCGGGCCGTGACGAACAGGACGGACATGTGGTGGTCCTTCGCCCACTGGGCCACTCTGAGCACCGGCACGTTGGCATTGCCCGGGTGGTAGTGCGTCTCCAGCGCGGTGTTGTCGATGTCGAGCACGATGGCCAGGTTGCCACCACCCTCACCGGCGCGGTCGCGCAGCCACGGGATCGCGGGCCCCACGGCCTTCTTCACGTCGGCCTGCCACGTCGAGTAGCCGGGCAGTCGGGAGGCGGCGGCTCCTGCGTCGCCGGCGGTGCCAAGCGAGATGGCGGGTACGGCAACCGCCGTGAGCGCGGCGAGAACCGCGGCACGGACGAGCTTGACGGGCATCAACCCTGTTCCCTTCGGTGAAAGACGTTCCAACCGGACAGTTGACCTGCACAGAAGGGCCTTCGAACGAAGGAAAGGTGTCGCGGACATGAAGAGTTTTGAGCGATGTTGATCACCCCCAGCGTCGACCGGGAGTCACACATTCATCCTTTACAGCGAATTGACGCCCAGTCTTCGGAAGCGTCGAGCCGGCAGGCGTGGCAACCACCGGGTGCCCGGCGGGAAATCGAAAAGACCCGGGCTCGCCGGGAACCGCCCGGCTTGATCGAGCCATTCGAACAGGGGCAGGATCCTCACCCATGGAAGAGACCTGGAAGATTGTCAACTCCCTTGCGGACAAGCTTGATTCACACTTCGACCGCAGCGACGAGCAGCGGTGGACCGTGCAGGCCCTCAAGCTCCAGGAGGAGGCGGGAGAGGTCGCCGAGGCCGTCATCGGGGCACTCGGCGCCAATCCCCGCAAGGGCTACTCGCACGACTGGGACGACGTCCGCAAGGAGACCTGCGACGTGGCACTGTCCGCACTGGTGATGCTCGCACGCATGGGTGGCGACGCCCGCAGATTCTTCGAGGAGCACCTCCGCTCGGTCGCCGCCCGTGACACGAACGACGGCGTCACGGCCTGAGCGCCCGGACGCAGGCCGTCGGCAGGGGCTCGCCGCTGCCGACGGCCGCCGGCCACCGGTCAGTCCGTCGGCCACCCACAACCCCGGCCTGTTCAGAGATCGAGGAGCTTCCAATGATCGACTTCGATGTACTGACCGACCTGGCCGCCCGCGACGGAATCGAGCGGATCGGCGTCGGCGTCGTGATCCGCGACGCCTCCGGCCGGGTCCTGGTGGTCCGCCGGGCCGCGCACGACGTCGTGCCGGGCCGGTAGGAGTACCCGGGCGGCGGCCGCGCGGACGGCGAGCGCATGGAGGCCGGCGCCGCCCGGGAGCTGGCCGCGGCGACCGGGCTCAACGGCCTGCCGTTGGAGTACACGCGGAGCCTCGACTTCACCGACCAGCGCGGTCTGCGCGTACGGCAGTTCGTCTTCACCGTCGTCGTTCCGGACGGCACCCCGGTCGCCCTTTCCCCGGACCACGACGACTACCGGTGGGCTCCGGCCGACGGGCTGCCGCCGACGAGTGACGGGCAGCGCACGGTGATCGAGTGGCTCGCCGGCCGGCTGGCCCTCTCCGGCTGGCGGCCGGTCGGCGGCTACATCGGCACCATCGCGCGGCCCAGTTCCTACGGCTGCTTCCTCGTCACCGACCCGCAGGGCCGTGTCCTCGGGATGCGCTCGACGGTCAACCCGGGCGTGTGGAACTTCCCCCGCGGCAAGGTCGAGGTCGGTGAGCGCCTGGACGAGGCCGCCGCCCGCGAACTGCGGGAGGAGACCGGCCTGCTCGTCGGGGCGGAGGACCTGCGGCTCGTCCACACGGTCCAGGTCCGCCAGGGCTGGGACGGGCAAGGGCCCTTCCTGCTCAGCGTGTTCCTCGCCACCGCCTGGTGCGGCGAACTGACGAACACCGAGCCGGACAAGCACCTCGCCGTCACCTGGTCCCCGGCCGACGCGCTGCCGCTGCCGATGTTCCCGACCGCCCACGCCGCCCTCGGCTTCTACCTGTCCGGGGGCCGGGGCTTCTCCACCCACGGCTGGGACGAAGAACCCTTCGACCCGGGCGCCCTGGTCGGCGCGTGAGCGCGATGGGCCGGCACCGACGGCCGACCGTACCGCAGCTGCCGGCCGACGCCGACGTGTGTCTGCGCGCCATCGCCGACGAGGAGCCCGTCGTGGAGGAGGGCGTCGTCGTCTTCCCCGACAGCACGGTCCCGTACGCCTACCGGACCGTGCACCGGCCGGACGGCGGAACCGAGCGTCACCTCGTCCGCCTCGATCCACCGCCACCGTGCCTGCCGCGCTGACCGCCCTTCTCGGAGGGGGCGACACTCCCCCGGCGACGTCCGATGGCGCCCGAACGGCCGGTCGATCCTCGGATCGGCCGGCCGTTTCAGTTCGGCGGCGGCCCTCTGGGCGGGGCGTGCTACCGGCGGGTCTCCGCCTGTGCGCGGAGCCGGCGGGCGTTTTCGGCGGCCTTGGCGAGGTCGAGGCCGGTCATGCCGTCGGCCTCGCTGACGGTCACGTAGGTGTTGCCGTCCAGCCAGGCACAACTGGTCGCGTTGAACAGGTTGTTGCCGAACGGGTCCGTCGACTCGGTCTTCGTGATGGTGACCTTGCACTTCATGACGCCGCCCAGCGGTCCCGGGTCGACGTCCTTGACCTCGCCGTGGGTCACCTTCATGCCCGGCGTGTCCACCGAGCCGTCGTTCATTTCGGCCAGGGCGTCCGCGCGGTCCTTCTCGGAGAACGGGACGTCGCTCTCGACCGCGACGACGATCGCATGGTTCTCCCCGAACTGACCGCTCTTGTAGGCCGTCACGACGGCGTGCTGGTTCGGATCCTCCCGCACCGCGGCCTCGACCTGCTTCCGCAGCACCGCGGTCTCGGGGGCGTTGTCGTCGCGCTTCATCCCGAGGAAGGTGTCGGGCAGGCGGAGGCGGCCCATCGCCTGGTTCGCCGCGTCCTGCGCCGGCTTGCCCGCGCCTGCTCCGGCACCCGCCGCGGAACCCGCCCCGGCACCGGTCGCTGCGCCGCCCGC
>NZ_JBEYVJ010000193.1:0-13419 GCF_040643935.1 Kitasatospora sp. NPDC047058
GACCGACGGGACGCCGTACACCTTGTTGCCGGGCTTGGCGGCGGCCGGACCGGAACGGCCGGTCAGCACCAGCCGCTCCGCACCGCGACCGGCCAGCCAGCGCGAGACGTGCCCGGCGATCGCACCCGTGCCACCGGTGATCAGCACCGTCCCGCGCGGCGCCCAGCTCTCCTCGGAGCCGCGCTGCGGCACCCGCGAGAGCCGACGGCCGAGGATCCCGGCCGTCCGGACGGCGACCTGGTCCTCGCCGCAGCCGGCCAGCACCGCCACCAGACGGGCGCCCGCGCGCTCGTCGAGCGTCTCGGGCAGGTCGACCAGACCGCCCCAGCGCTCCGGGTGCTCCAGGCCGACGACGCGGCCCAGACCCCAGACCTGCGCCTGCACCGGGTTGGCCAGCGCCTCACCCGGGCCGGCCGCCACCGCACCGCGGGTCGCCAGCCACAGCGGCGCAGCGATCCCGGCGTCACCCAGCGCCTGGACGAGGGCCAGCGTCGACGCCAGGCCCCCGGCCACCACCGGGTGCTCCGGCAGCGGCGCCTCGTCCAGCGCCAGCAGCGACAGCACACCGGTCACGGCGGAAGGCTCCACCGCCGCGCCCAGCAGCGTCGCCACCCCGGCCCGGTCCGCGGTCCCGGCCGGGACGTCGACCACGACGACCTCGGCCCCGCGGCCGGCCAGCGCGGACGCGTACGGCTGACCGTCGGTGCCGGCCGGCACCGCGAGCAGCCACGTGCCCGACAGCACCCGGGCGTCGGGCTCGGCGATCGCCGCCCAGTTCACCCGGTAGCGCCAGCCCGCGGTCACCGAGCGGTCCAGCTCCCGGCGCCGCCAGTGTGCGAGTGCGGGGAGCACCTCGTTGAACGGCCGGCCGCCGTCCACGGCCAGCGTGTCGGCCAGCTGCGTCAAGTCCCCGCCCTCGACGGCCGCCCAGAACCGGGCCTCCGCCTCGGTGCTCGCACCGTCACCGCCGAGGACCGAGCCCGCCGAGGTCGGCAGCGCCAGGACGCCCTGCGGCCAGTACCGCTGGTGCCGGAAGGCGTACGTCGGCAGGCCGACCAGCTCGCCGGCGGGCAGCACCACGCGCCAGTCCACGGTGGCGCCCTGGACGAAGGCCTCGGCGAGCGAGGTGAGCAGACGCTGGGCGCCGCCCTCGTCGCGGCGCAGGGTGCCGCAGACGGCGGCAGGCACCGCGCCCGGGCCGGCGTCCAGTGCGACCTCTTCGAGCGTGTCGTTCATCGCGCCCAGCAGGACCGGGTGCGGGGTCACCTCCACGAACACCTGGTAGTTCTGGCCGGCCAGCGTGCGGACCGCGCGGTCGAAGTGCACCGTCGCGCGCAGGCTGGCGTACCAGTACGCGGCGTCCAGCTCCTCACCCGTCAGCGTCTCGCCGGTCATGGCCGAGACCATCGGGACCCGGCCACGGCGCGGGGCGATCCCGGCCAGGACGGAGGTGATCTCCTCCTCCAGCCGGTCCACCTGAGCGGAATGCGAGGCGTAGTCCACGGCGACCATCCGGGCGCGCACGCCCTCCGCCTCGAACTCCGCCTTCAGCTCCTCCAGGCCCTCCGGATCGCCCGAAACCACCACCACGGCAGGGCCGTTGACGGCCGCCAGGGAGAGACGCTCGCCGAAGCGGGCGATCCGCTCCTCGACCACCGACGCCGGCCGGCTCACCGACAGCATCCCGCCGAGACCCGCCAGCACCTTCAGCGACTGCGAGCGCAGCGCCACCACCCGGGCGCCGTCCTCCAGCGACAGCATCCCGGCCACCGTCGCAGCGGCGATCTCGCCCTGCGAGTGACCCACGACCGCGTCCGGCGTGACGCCCGCGGCCTCCCAGACCGCCGCCAGCGACACCATCACAGCCCACAGCGCCGGCTGGACGACGTCCGCCGCCTTCATCTCCGGCGCACCCGGCGCCCCGGCAAGGACATCGTCCAGCGACCAGTCCACGAACGGCGCCAACGCCTCCGCACACTCCGCCAGCCGCGCCGCGAACACCGGGCTGACCTGCGCCAACTCCCGGCCCATCCCGACCCACTGCGACCCCTGACCCGCGAACGCGAACACCGTCCGCGCACCCGGCCGCGCCACACCCGACACCACCGAACCCGACGGTTCACCGGCGGCCAGGCTCTGCAGCCCCGACACCAGCTCGTCACGCCCGGCACCGACCACCACGGCCCGGTGCTCGAACACCGACCGCGTCGTCGCCAGCGACCACGCCACCTCGGCCGGCACCAGCTCCGGCCGCGCGGCCGCCCAGTCGGCGAGCCGCTCCGCCTGCCCGGCCAGCCCCTCGGCCGAGCGGCCCGACACCAGCCAGGCCCCGGCCGCACCGGACTCGACCACCAGCGGAGCGGCGTCCGGCGCGTCCACCTCGGCGCCGTTCTCGGCCGGGGCCTCGGCGGGGGCCTCCTCCAGCAGGACGTGGGCGTTGGTGCCGCTGATGCCGAACGAGGACACGCCCGCCCGGCGGGTGCGCTCCCCCGGCTGCCACGGCACGGCCTCGGTCAGCAGCTCCACCTCGCCGGCGGACCAGTCCACGTGCGGCGAGGGCTCGTCCGCGTGCAGCGTCCTCGGCAGCTCGCCGTGCTGCAGCGCCAGCACCATCTTGATGACGCCCGCCACGCCGGCGGCCGCCTGGGTGTGCCCGATGTTCGACTTCACCGAGCCCAGTCGCAGCGGACCGTTGTCGCCGCGCTCCTGGCCGTACGTGGCCAGCAGCGCCTGCGCCTCGATCGGGTCGCCCAGCGTGGTGCCCGTCCCGTGCGCCTCGACCACGTCCACGTCCGCCGCGGACAGGCGCGCGTTCGCCAGCGCCGCACGGATGACGCGCTGCTGCGACGGACCGTTCGGCGCCGTCAGACCGTTCGACGCACCGTCCTGGTTCACCGCCGAACCGCGGACCACCGCGAGCACCTTGTGCCCGTTGCGCCGGGCGTCCGACAGCCGCTCCAGGACCACCATGCCGGCGCCCTCGGCGAAGCCCATCCCGTCCGCCTGCGCGGAGAACGCCTTGCAGCGCCCGTCGACCGCGAGGCCGCGCTGCTGGCTGAACCCGACGATCCCGTCGGGGGTGGCCATGACGGTGGCCCCGCCGGCGAGCGCCATCGAGCACTCGCCCGAGCGCAGCGCCTGGGCGGCCAGGTGCAGGGCGACCAGCGAGGAGGAGCACGCGGTGTCGACCGTCACGGCCGGGCCTTCGAGCCCGAGCGTGTAGGACACCCGGCCGGACATCACGCTCGTGGCGAAGCCGGTCGTCAGGTGGCCTTCGGCGCCCTCGCTCCCGGTGGCCAGGCCGAGCCCGTAGGCCGACGCGAACCCGCCGACGAAGACGCCGGTCTGGCTGCCGCGCAGGGACGCCGGGTCGATGCCGGCCCGCTCGAAGGCCTCCCAGGACGTCTCCAGCAGCTGCCGCTGCTGCGGGTCCATCGCCAGCGCCTCGCGCGGGCTGATCCCGAAGAACCCCGCGTCGAAGCCGCCGGCGTCGGCGACGAAGCCGCCCTCCTGGGTGTAGGAGGTGCCGACGCTCTCGGGGTCCGGGTCGTAGAGGCCCTCCACGTCCCAGCCGCGGTCGTCCGGGAAGCGCGAGACCGCGTCCGTCCCGGTGGCGAGCACCTGCCAGAACCCGTCGGGGTCGTTCACGTTGCCGGGGAACCGGCAGGCCATGCCGACGATCGCGATCGGCTCGTCGGTGCCCGCCTCGGCCGGACGGACCGGCAGGAGGTTCACGGGCTGCTCGTCGTCGCCGACGAGCCTGGCCCGGAGGTGACCGGCGAGCGTGACCGGGCTGGGGTAGTCGAAGACGAGCGTGGCCGGCAGTCGCAGGCCTGTCGCGGAGCCGAGGCGGTTGCGCAGTTCGACGGCGGTGAGCGAGTCGAAGCCCAGGTCGGTGAAGGCCCGGCCCGGCTCGACCGCGTCGGTGGAGGTGTGCCCCAGGACGGCGGCCACGTGGGTCCGGACCAGGTCGGTGAGCAGCCGGGTCCGGTCCTGCTCGGACAGCCCGGCCAGCTGCCGGTGCAGCGAATCCGCG
This sequence comes from Kitasatospora sp. NPDC047058, assembly GCF_040643935.1. Classification (NCBI taxonomy): domain Bacteria; kingdom Bacillati; phylum Actinomycetota; class Actinomycetes; order Kitasatosporales; family Streptomycetaceae; genus Kitasatospora; species Kitasatospora sp. NPDC047058. The sequence continues at coordinate 4,037 of NZ_JBEYVJ010000193.1, forward strand.
CCGGCGCCGCCCGAGGCGGCGGTCCGACGGCCGGCTCCGGCCGTGACCAGGGTCCGCCACAGCGGCGGGACCTCGGCGGTGCGGGCGGCCTGCGCCCGCAGTCCGGCCAGGTCCAGCCGGGTCGCGACGAGCAGTGCCTCGGGCCGGGCGGTCCCCTGGTCCATCAGGGCGAGGCCCTCGGCCGCGCTCAGGGCCACGGCACCGCCGCGGGTCAGGCGGGCCCGGTCGGAGTCGGTGAGCTGCCCGGTCAGGCCGCTCACGTTCGCCCACAGGCCCCAGGCCAGCGACGTTCCCGGCAGCCCGGCAGCCCGGCGGTCGGCCGCCAGCGCGTCCAGGAAGGAGTTCGCCGCCACGTAGTTGCCCTGGCCCGGCACACCGAACGTCGCCGCGGCCGAGGAGAACAGGACGAAGGCGTCCAGCTCCAGACCCCGGGTCAGCTCGTGCAGATGCCACGCACCGTCCGCCTTCGGCCGCATCACCGCTGCCACCCGCTCCGGGGTCAGCGACGCGATGATCCCGTCGTCCAGGACACCCGCCGTGTGGACCACCGTCCGCAGCGGACGCCCGGCCGGAACCCGCGCGAGCAGGGCGGCCAACGCCTCCCGCTCCGCCGTGTCACAGGCCACCACGTCGACCGACGCACCCAGCCCCGCCAACTCCGCGGCCAACACCACCGCCCCGGCCGCGGCCGGACCCGAACGGCTGGTCAGCACCAACCCGTCCGCACGCCCGGTGACCACCAGGTGCTTGGCCACCAGGCCGCCCAGCGTCCCCGTACCACCCGTCACCAGGGCCGTGCGGGCCCCCCGCGGGTCCGACGGCCGTTCAACTGCCGCCAGGGAGCGGGATGGACGCGTCAGGCGTCGCCCGTAGGCCGCCTCGCCGCGGATGACCAGCTCCGGTTCGCCGGCGGCGAGCGCGGTCGGCAGCGCGGCCGGCAGCGCGGCCGCGGCCCGGTCGTCGGAGACCGGGGGAAGGTCGACGAGCACCAGGCGGCCGGGGTTCTCCGCCTGCGCCGAGCGCAGCAGGCCCCGGGCCGCGGCGGCGGGCAGATCGGCGATCCGCTCGCCGGCCGAGGCGGCAACGGCGCCGCGGGTGACGACCACCAACCGGGCGTCGTCCAGGCGCTCTTCGGCCAGCCAGTCCTGGGCCAGGCCCAGCGCCTCACCGGTCGCCCGGCGGGCGGCCTCGGCCGCATCGCCGCCACTCTCCTCACCGGCGCAGGCCAGGACGACGACGGGGTCGAGCTCCGCCGCCTCGGTGGCCGCGGCGAGCTCGGCCAGGCCGGCAAAGGAGCGGACCGGCACCCCGGCCGCGTCCAGCGCCTCGGCCAGGCCGAAGCGGTCGGCGCCGATCAGCGCCCAGTCCCCGGCCGGAGCCTCGGAGGTGGAGATCGGGGCCCACTCGACGGCGAACAGCGCATCCGCCACGGCCGGTCCGGAGGCCTGGAGCTGGTCGGCCGCCACCGGGCGGGTGATCAGCGACTCCACCGACACCACCGGGGCGCCCATGGCGTCCGCCGCCGTCAGCGTCAGGCTGCCCTCCGCGTCCCGGCGCAGCCGGGCCCGGAGAACGGACGCGCCGCTCGCGTGCAGCTCCACGCCCGTCCAGGCGAACGGCAGCCGCACCTGACCGGGATCGTCGGTCCCGGTGACCAGGGCGCTGGCCTGCAGCACCGCGTCCAGCAGCGCCGGGTGCAGGCCGAACGCACCCGCGTCCTGCGCCACCGTTTCCGGGAGCGCCACCTCGGCGAAGACGTCCTCGCCACGACGCCAGGCGGCGCGCAGCCCCTGGAACGCCGGGCCGTAGCCGTACGGCCCCTCGGCCGCGGCCTCGTACATGCCGCTGACGTCCACGGCGGTCGCGCCGCGGGGCGGCCAGACGGCGAAGTCCTCCTCCGCGGCCGCCGTTTCGCCGGCGGGAGCGATCACGCCGCTCGCGTGCTGCGACCAGTCCTGCTGTCCGTCGGGGCGGGAGAAGATGTCGAGCGTCCGGCGTCCGTCCGCGTCGGCGTCGGTGAGGACCACCTGCACCTGGACGCCGGAGCCCTCCGCGGGCAGCACCAGCGGCGCCTGCAGGGTCAGCTCCTCCAGCAGGCCGCAGCCCACCTGGTCACCGGCGCGCACGGCCAGTTCCACGAAGGCCGTACCGGGCAGGAGCACGGCGCCGCCGATCGCGTGGTCGGCCAGCCACGGGTGCGTCCGCACGGACAGCCGCCCGGTGCAGACCAGGCCCGCGCCACCGGCCAGCTCGACGGCCGCGCCGAGCAGCGGGTGGCCGACCGCGCCCAGGCCGAGGGACACCGCGTCCCCGCCGAGGGCCGGCCCGGCCGCGCGCGGCCAGAACCGCTCGTGCTGGAAGGCGTAGGTCGGCAGCTCGATCCGCTCGGTGGACGGCAGGAGGGCCGTCCAGTCCACGGGCGCACCGTTGACGAAGGCCTCGGCGAACGAGGTGAGCAGGCGCGTCGCGCCGCCCTCGTCGCGGCGCAGGGTGCCGCAGACGGCGGCCGGCACGATACCCGGGCCCGCTTCCTGGGCGACCTCTTCGAGGGTGTCGTTCATCGCGCCCAGCAGGACCGGGTGCGGGGTGACCTCGACGAACAGCTGGTGGCCCTGGCCGGCGAGGGTGCGCACGGCACGGTCGAAGTGCACCGTCGCGCGTAGGCTGGCGTACCAGTAGGCGGCGTCCAGCTCCTCACCCGTCAGCGTCTCGCCGGTCATCGCCGACACCATCGGAACGCGTCCGCGGCGCGGGGTGACCCCGGCCAGGACGGAGGTGATCTCCTCCTCCAGGCGGTCCACCTGCGCGGAGTGCGAGGCGTAGTCGACGGCGACCATCCGGGCGCGCACGCCCTCCGCCTCGAACTCCGCCTTCAGCTCCTCCAGGCCCTCCGGCTCACCCGAAACCACCACCGCGGCAGGGCCGTTGACCGCGGCCAGCGAGAGGCGCTCTCCCCAACGCGGGAGTCGTTCCTCGACCACCGCGGCGGGCCGGCTCACGGAGAGCATCCCGCCGAGACCGGCGAGCACCTTCAGCGACTGCGAGCGCAGCGCCACCACCCGGGCGCCGTCCTCCAGCGACAGCATCCCGGCGACCGTGGCCGCCGCGATCTCACCCTGCGAGTGACCCACCACAGCGGCGGGCGCCACACCCGCGGCCTCCCAGACCGCCGCCAGCGAGACCATCACGGCCCACAGCGCCGGCTGGACGACGTCCGCGGCCTTCATCTCCGGCGCACCCGGCGCCCCGGCGAGGACATCGTCCAGCGACCAGTCCACGAACGGCGCCAACGCCTCCGCACACTCCGCCAGCCGCGCCGCGAACACCGGGCTGACCTGCGCCAACTCCCGGCCCATCCCGACCCACTGCGACCCCTGACCCGCGAACGCGAACACCGTCCGCGCACCCGGCCGCGCCACACCCGACACCACCGAACCCGACGGTTCACCGGCGGCCAGGCTCTGCAGCCCCGACACCAGCTCGTCACGCCCGGCACCGACCACCACGGCCCGGTGCTCGAACACCGACCGCGTCGTCGCCAGCGACCACGCCACCTCGGCCGGCACCAGCTCCGGCCGCGCGGCCGCCCAGTCGGCGAGCCGCTCCGCCTGCCCGGCCAGCCCCTCGGCCGAGCGGCCCGACACCAGCCAGGCCCCGGCCGCACCGGACTCGACCACCAGCGGAGCGGCGTCCGGCGCGTCCACCTCGGCGCCGTTCTCGGCCGGGGCCTCGGCGGGGGCCTCCTCCAGCAGGACGTGGGCGTTGGTGCCGCTGATGCCGAACGAGGACACGCCCGCCCGGCGGGTGCGCTCCCCCGGCTGCCACGGCACGGCCTCGGTCAGCAGCTCCACCTCGCCGGCGGACCAGTCCACGTGCGGCGAGGGCTCGTCCGCGTGCAGCGTCCTCGGCAGCTCGCCGTGCTGCAGCGCCAGCACCATCTTGATGACGCCCGCCACGCCGGCGGCCGCCTGGGTGTGCCCGATGTTCGACTTCACCGAGCCCAGTCGCAGCGGACCGTTGTCGCCGCGCTCCTGGCCGTACGTGGCCAGCAGCGCCTGCGCCTCGATCGGGTCGCCCAGCGTGGTGCCCGTCCCGTGCGCCTCGACCACGTCCACGTCCGCCGCGGACAGGCGCGCGTTCGCCAGCGCCGCACGGATGACGCGCTGCTGCGACGGACCGTTCGGCGCCGTCAGACCGTTCGACGCACCGTCCTGGTTCACCGCCGAACCGCGGACCACCGCGAGCACCTTGTGCCCGTTGCGCCGGGCGTCCGACAGCCGCTCCAGGACCACCATGCCGGCGCCCTCGGCGAAGCCCATCCCGTCCGCCTGCGCGGAGAACGCCTTGCAGCGCCCGTCGACCGCGAGGCCGCGCTGCTGGCTGAACCCGACGATCCCGTCGGGGGTGGCCATGACGGTGGCCCCGCCGGCGAGCGCCATCGAGCACTCGCCCGAGCGCAGCGCCTGGGCGGCCAGGTGCAGGGCGACCAGCGAGGAGGAGCACGCGGTGTCGACCGTCACGGCCGGGCCTTCGAGCCCGAGCGTGTAGGACACCCGGCCGGACATCACGCTCGTGGCGAAGCCGGTCGTCAGGTGGCCTTCGGCGCCCTCGCTCCCGGTGGCCAGGCCGAGCCCGTAGGCCGACGCGAACCCGCCGACGAAGACGCCGGTCTGGCTGCCGCGCAGGGACGCCGGGTCGATGCCGGCCCGCTCGAAGGCCTCCCAGGACGTCTCCAGCAGCTGCCGCTGCTGCGGGTCCATCGCCAGCGCCTCGCGCGGGCTGATCCCGAAGAACCCCGCGTCGAAGCCGCCGGCGTCGGCGACGAAGCCGCCCTCCTGGGTGTAGGAGGTGCCGACGCTCTCGGGGTCCGGGTCGTAGAGGCCCTCCACGTCCCAGCCGCGGTCGTCCGGGAAGCGCGAGACCGCGTCCGTCCCGGTGGCGAGCACCTGCCAGAACCCGTCGGGGTCGTTCACGTTGCCGGGGAACCGGCAGGCCATGCCGACGATCGCGATCGGCTCGTCGGTGCCCGCCTCGGCCGGACGGACCGGCAGGAGGTTCACGGGCTGCTCGTCGTCGCCGACGAGCCTGGCCCGGAGGTGACCGGCGAGCGTGACCGGGCTGGGGTAGTCGAAGACGAGCGTGGCCGGCAGTCGCAGGCCTGTCGCGGAGCCGAGGCGGTTGCGCAGTTCGACGGCGGTGAGCGAGTCGAAGCCCAGGTCGGTGAAGGCCCGGCCCGGCTCGACCGCGTCGGTGGAGGTGTGCCCCAGGACGGCGGCCACGTGGGTCCGGACCAGGTCGGTGAGCAGCCGGGTCCGGTCCTGCTCGGACAGCCCGGCCAGCTGCCGGTGCAGCGAATCCGCGCCGGCGCCGCCCGAGGCGGCGGTCCGACGGCCGGCTCCGGCCGTGACCAGGGTCCGCCACAGCGGCGGGACCTCGGCGGTGCGGGCGGCCTGCGCCCGCAGTCCGGCCAGGTCCAGCCGGGTCGCGACGAGCAGTGCCTCGGGCCGGGCGGTCCCCTGGTCCATCAGGGCGAGGCCCTCGGCCGCGCTCAGGGCCACGGCACCGCCGCGGGTCAGGCGGGCCCGGTCGGAGTCGGTGAGCTGCCCGGTCAGGCCGCTCACGTTCGCCCACAGGCCCCAGGCCAGCGACGTTCCCGGCAGCCCGGCAGCCCGGCGGTCGGCCGCCAGCGCGTCCAGGAAGGAGTTCGCCGCCACGTAGTTGCCCTGGCCCGGCACACCGAACGTCGCCGCGGCCGAGGAGAACAGGACGAAGGCGTCCAGCTCCAGACCCCGGGTCAGCTCGTGCAGATGCCACGCACCGTCCGCCTTCGGCCGCATCACCGCTGCCACCCGCTCCGGGGTCAGCGACGCGATGATCCCGTCGTCCAGGACACCCGCCGTGTGGACCACCGTCCGCAGCGGACGCCCGGCCGGAACCCGCGCGAGCAGGGCGGCCAACGCCTCCCGCTCCGCCGTGTCACAGGCCACCACGTCGACCGACGCACCCAGCCCCGCCAACTCCGCGGCCAACGCCGCCGCCCCGGCCGCGGCCGGACCCGAACGGCTGGTCAGCACCAACCCGTCCGCACGCCCGGTGACCACCAGGTGCTTGGCCACCAGGCCGCCCAGCGTCCCCGTCCCACCCGTCACCAGGGCCGAGGCCCCGCCGTTGCGGGGTGCGTGCAGGTCGGCGGGGACCGTGAGGACGAGCTTGCCGGTGTGGCGCGCCTGCTGCATGAAGCGGAACGCCTCACGCGCCCGCCGCACGTCCCAGGCCCGCACCGGCAGCCTCGTCAGCTCGCCGGCCGCCATCAGCCCGACGATGTCGCCGAGCATCGCGCCCATGCGCACCGACCCGGCCTCGCCGAGGTCGAACGGCCGGTAGACGACCCCGGGGTGCCCGGCCGCCAGCACGTCGGCGTCCCGCAGGTCGGTGCGGCCCATCTCGACGAACGCGCCGCCGCGCGGCAGCAGCCGCAGGGAGGCGTCGGTCAGCTCGCCCGCCAGGGAGTTGACGACGATGTCGACGCCCGCGCCGCCCGTGGCGGCAGCGAACTCCGTCTCGAAGCCGGCGGTGCGGGAGGAGGAGATGTGCGCCTCGTCCAGGCCCAACCCGGCCAGCACCGGCCACTTCGCCGGGCTCGCCGTCGCGAAGACCTCCAGGCCCAGGTGGCGGGCGATCTGCACCGCCGCCATGCCGACACCACCGGCGGCGGCGTGCACCAGCACCCGCTGGCCGGCCTTCGCACCGGCCAGGTCCACCAGCGCGTACCAGGCCGTCATGAACGCCACGGGCACCGACGCGGCGTCGGCGTAGGACCAGTCGGCCGGGATGCGCACCAGCTGCCGCGCGTCGGTGACCACCACCGGGCCGAAGCCGCCGGCGGTGACACCCATGACGCGGTCGCCGACCGCCAGTCCGGTCACCCCAGGGCCGAGTTCGAGCACCGTTCCGGCGATCTCACTGCCCATCACACCGCCGCCCGGGTACATGCCCAGGCCGATCAGCACATCACGGAAGTTCAGCCCGGCGGTGCGGACCGCCACCCGGACCTGCCCGGCCTCCAGCGGCGCACCCGCCTGCGGCGCCGCCGCGAGGACCAGGCCCTCCAGCGACCCGCCGGCATCCGGCTCCAGCCGCCACAGACCGCCCTCCGGCACCGCCAGCTCGCCCGCCGGGCGGGCCAGCCGCCGTCCGTAGACGGCCCCGCCGCGCACGGCCAGCTCCGACTCGCCGGTGCCGAGCGCCGTCGGCAGAACGGCCACGGCCTGGTCGCCGGAGACGGCGGGGAGGTCGGCCAGGACCAGCCGGCCCGGGTTCTCCGACTGCGCCGAGCGCAGCAGACCCCAGACGGCCGCCGCCGGCAGATCGGCGATCCGCTCACCGGCCGAGGCGGCGACGCCGCCACGGGTGACGACCACCAACCGCGCCGCCTCCAGCCGTTCCTCGGCCAGCCAGCCCTGCACCAGGCCCAGCGCCTCGCCGGCCACCCGCGCGGCAGCGTGCGCCGGGTTGTCACCGTCCTGGTCGTTCTCGTCACCGGCGCAGGCAAGGACCAGCGCGGGCTCGATCTCCCCCGCCTCGGCCGCGGCGGCCAGCTCGGCCGGCCCCGGGAAGGAGCGGACCGGCACCCCGGCCGCGTCCAGCGCCTCGGCCAGACCGAAGCGGTCGGCGCCGATCAGCGCCCAGTCCCCGGCCGGGGCCTCGGAGGCGGCGAGCGGCGTCCACTCGACGGTGAACAGGGCATCCGCCACGGCCGGTCCGGAGGCCTGGAGCTGGTCGGCCGCCACCGGGCGGGTGATCAGCGAGGCCACCGACACGACCGGCTGGCCGTCCGCGTCCGCCGCCGCCAGCACCAGGTTCCCCTGGGCGTCCCGGCGCAGCCGGGCCCGCAGCACGGACGCGCCGGCCGCGTGCAGCTCCACGCCCGTCCAGGCGAACGGCAGCCGCACCTGACCCGGCTCAGCGTCCTCGCCTCCGCCGACCAGGCCGCTGGCCTGGAGCACGCCGTCCAGCAGCGCCGGGTGCAGACCGTACGCCCCGGCCTCCGACGCCACCGACTCCGGAAGCGCCACCTCGGCGAAGAGCTCCGCGCCGCGGCGCCACACCGCCCGCAGCCCCTGGAACGCCGGGCCGTAGCCGTACGGGGTGTCGGCCAGCGACTCGTACATGCCGCTGACGTCCACGGCCGTGGCCCCGCGCGGAGGCCAGACCGCGAAGTCCTCCTCCGCCGCTGCGGTGCCCTCGGCGGGGGCGACCAAACCGCTCGCGTGCTGGACCCAGGTCGGCTGCGCGTCGGCGGCATCGGGACGGGAGAACACCTCGACCGTCCGGTGCCCGTCCGCATCGGCGGCGGCCACGACGACCTGCACCTGCACCCCGCCACCGTCGGCCGGGAGGATCAGCGGCGCGTGCAGCGTCAGTTCCTCCAGCAGGCCGCAGCCGACCTGGTCGCCGGCGCGGACCACCATCTCGACGAAACCGGTGCCCGGCAGCAGCACCGCCCCGCCGACCGCGTGATCGGCCAGCCACGGGTGCGTCCGTACCGACAGCCGCCCGGTGCAGACCAGGCCCGCGCCACCGGCCAGTTCGACGGCGGCACCGAGCAGCGGGTGCCCCACCGCGCCCAGGCCCAGGGACACCGCGTCCCCGCCGAGGGTCGGCCCCGCGGCCGGCGGCCAGAACTGCTCGTGCTGGAAGGCGTAGGTCGGCAGCTCGATCCGCTCGCCGGCCGGAAGGACCGCCGTCCAGTTCACCGGGGCACCGTTGACGAAGGCCTCGGCGAGCGAGGTGACCAGGCGCGTCGCGCCGCCGTCGTCACGCCGCAGCGTGCCGCACACCGCGGCGGGCACCGCGCCCGGGCCCGCCTCCTGGGCGACCTCCTCGAGGGTGTCGTTCATCGCACCCATCAGGACCGGGTGCGGGGTCACCTCCACGAAGACCTGGTGGCCCTGGCCGGCCAGCGTGCGGACCGCACGGTCGAAGTGCACCGTCGCGCGCAGGCTGGCGTACCAGTAGGCGGCGTCCAGCTCCTCGCCCGTCAGCGTCTCGCCGGTCATGGCCGAGACCATCGGGACCCGGCCGCGGCGCGGCGTCACCTGCGCCAGGACGGCGCGGATCTCCTCCTCCAGCCGGTCCACCTGCGCGGAGTGCGAGGCGTAGTCCACGGCGACCATCCGGGCGCGCACGCCCTCCGCCTCGAACTCCGCCTTCAGCTCCTCCAAGCCCTCCGGATCGCCCGAAACCACCACGGCCGAGGGGCCGTTGACAGCGGCCAGCGAGAGACGCTCACCGAAGCGGGCGATCCGCTCCTCGACCACCGACGCCGGCCGGCTCACCGACAGCATCCCGCCGAGACCCGCCAGCACCTTCAGCGACTGCGA
>NZ_JBEYVJ010000194.1:0-13389 GCF_040643935.1 Kitasatospora sp. NPDC047058
ATAGTTACTTGAGTTCAGAGGTGTGCTATTCCGATCTCCGTGGGGGGCTGCCACCCGCCGACCGGGCCCTCAGCCGATCCGGCACAGAGGCCCTGTCGGGGACCGGGGGCTTGAACGCCAAAGCGGCTCGATGGCTAGCTGGCTTGCCAACCAGCGGCCCCCGGCAAAGCTACTCGGCGCCGACCACCCCGACAGCCCTGGCCCGGGACAGGGCCCGTGTATCGGCGCCGACCACCCCCAACCCTCACCAGTTGCCGAGAGCAGCAGTTCTTCGAGGGAAGGTGATTGGTCATTATCCTTCCTTTTCCCGGGCTGATGCGGGGTCAGCGGATCAGCTTGTGCAGGCCCATCACGCTCGCTCCGAAGCCGGTCAGCCCCGCCAGCACTGCTTCGGCCGCCGAGCCTCCTCCTAGGAACGTGAGGCCGCCGACGACCGTGCCGATGAAGGCACCCCCGAGGAGGATGATGGCGGTGCGCACCGTGAAGAGCGGCTCGGGCTCCGGCGGCAGCTGGGACGGCGGGGGCGGGGTCGAGGTGAGCGAGCTCATGTGCTCCTCCAGCGATCTGTCGGTGATTCAGACGCCCGCTTCTACGTCGCAGCCAGCCCGCTACCCCACGGGCGGCTTCGCCCGGAGCAGCTCTAAAAGATCTTGAAAACAGTCCGTGGGGTACCGGGGGGCGAGCCACTTACAAGGGGGCGAACTCGGTTTCGGCGCAGCCCAGGAGCTTGCGAGTGGGGTGGGCCGGGGCCGACTTCGGCCCCTTCACTCTGAACGGGCCGAGGAGACGAGCGGAAGGGGAGGCAATGCAGGGCGACGACGCGGGCGGGCAGTTCGCGGCCGCGCGCGCCCGGGACCTACAACCCGAAGGCCGGTCCAACAGGAACGATCTTGGTGTGCCGGTGCCCATGGAGATCTTGGACGCGTTCTTCGCCGAGAAGTCCCGTGAGAGTAAGAAGGCGCAAAAGCTGCAGGAAAGCATCGACCGGCGGATGGCTGACCAGCGAATCGTTGAACTGCTGGCCCGGGATGGCTTCGAGGGCTCACGGTACGACCGGTTCGTCGACGAGCTCGTCCGGTACGGGATCGCGGTGCTGCGGGCCTGGATGTACTCCGGCTTCATCTTTCAGCTCGTCGCACAGCGGGGCTTCGGCCTCCACCCTCACGAGCTGGAGCTGGAAGAGCTGAACTCGAACAGCGATCTTCGGGACGAGCTGGCCACCATGACTGTCGCGCGCGCATTGCCGCGGTTCCGCCAGCGGGCCTTCGTCGAGGGCGGCTGGCGATTCGAGGGCGGGGCTAGCATTACCACCTACTTCATGGGCGCCTGTGCGTACGACTTCCCCAACGAGTTCCGCCGGTGGAAGGCCAGCGAGGAACGGCAGTCCCGTGCGCTCCGCCGGCAGAAGGCCGTCTGCGAGGAGTCGGTCCGCACCCTGGGCGTCGCTGAGGAGGTGATCGGCAACCTGAGGGTGCTCACCGACCTTGAGGAGATCGACAACCCGATGACCAGGGCGGCGGTCGCCTTGACCATTGACGGCTTCTCCCAGGAGGAGATCCGCGAACTGCTGGATGCCAAATCCGTGCGAGCGATCGAAGGCCGGATCCACCGGTGGCGGACCAAGGTGAAGCAGGAGGAGCGTGACGAACGTGGACGATGACCAGGAGTTCGACGCACTACTGGAGCAGTCCTCCCTGAGGTCGGAGGGCGCACGCCGACTGAGCGAGCGCACGCCTGCAGGACGAGCCAGCGACGTTCAGATGATCATCGAGTTGTTGGTTGAGGGCGACGCTGACTCCGGCTACCCCGGGTCGGTTGAGGAAGCAGCCCGCGAGTTGAGCTCAGCTGACAATGCGGCCCGCACTTTGGCTGAACTTGCCCTCTCGATCGACAACCCCGCGTGGCTGTCTCGTCTGGCAACCGCGGCTGGGCACTCCGACAACCTGCTTGGCCTGGCGAGGGTGGAGCAGATGGCGGGGAACTCTGAGGGGGCAGAGACCTTGTACCGGGCAGCTGTCCACGCCGGTGACACCACGGCGTTGCTCTTCCTGGCGAGGATGCGGGAGGCGGCCGGGGACCCTGACGGGGCGGAGGCCTTCTACCAGGCAGCCGTCGATGCCGGCGTTCCCGATGCATCGTTCTACTTGGCGGCGCTGCAGGTTAGGTTCAGGGACCGCGAAGAATCAGTGCCGGGGGACCCAATGGCCTCCATCCGAGACGTCCACACTGAGACCGATACTCTCAAGATCGTGTTTTACAGGTACGTCCTGGAGCGGGGAGGAGTGAGCGCGATGGCTATCCAGCTCGCACGTCACCCAGAAGACGTTCGTCTCGTCATGGAGAACCTTCCAGGAGACCAACTCAAGGTTGTGCAGAACTGGCTGCGGATCACGCCAGAGGAAGTCGGCAGCGGTCAAGACCCTGACAGGTCGGACGCATCACCACGGCTGGCCGCGAACGTAATCAAAGAGGTCTTGGCGGGGCGACCATCGGGATTGAGCAGCGGCGAACCCGTCTCCCGTCACCGGTAGATCATGGTGTGATGTCCACTCACGCCCGCCGTCAGCTCGCCGTCCGACCCGAAGCCGACAGCACCCCAACTCCTCAGCCCGCACCTGTCCGCCAGGCCTGGCCACTGCTGCCCGCGGAACGGCTCCCGGCCGCCGACGGCGACCACCAGGCTCTCGCCGGGCCTCCCGCCCCGGGCGGGCGCCGACCTCTTTGGAGCGGTCCGCGCGGCTGACCCGGGGGGCCGGTTCACGTTGTGGGTGGACCGGGTCCGGGCGGCGGGGGCGGGTGCGTGCGTGACGAGGCCCCGGGACCGACTTGGTCCCGGGGCGCGTCGTGGGTTCAGCGGCCGAGTTGGCGAAGGCCGGCCTCGTACTGCCGTCGGACTGAGCTCTGCTTGTCCGGGTCGCCGTGGAGGGTCTCCGCGATCCGCCGCCAGGACAGCCCGTGGGCGTCGCGGAGACGGACGACTTGGGCCGCGACGCGGGCCTCCAGGAGTCGGGCGATGGTCATGGTGTGGTGGGCGGCCTGCAGCGCGGCGTCGGCCTGGCGGCTGGTGTCGTGCTCGGTCTCGCCGTCGCCAAGGGCCTCCAGCGCATAGGAGAGCTGGTCGGACTCGACTGCCCGGGACAGCCAGCCGTGGGGGTCGTCCTGGGGTTCCCAGGCGATCGTTGCGCTGCGCTGGCCGGCGGACGTGACGTAGACGGGCATCAGCGGGCGTCCTTGTCGCCCGTGGTGCCGCCCATCTGCACGCGGCCGGTGACGGTGCCTCCGGTTACACCGTGGACCGTCCCGGCGACGATGCTGCCGTCAACGGTCCCGCCGGCCGCCGTGAGCGCGTCGGCGAGCTGGCCGGAGCTGGCCTTGGTGGTGTCGATCTCGCGGCCGCCGAAGTTGAAGATCGCCATGATCGGGGTCCTCTCCCGAAATTGGGGTGTGTGCTTTGCGCACGCCACGACTATGGCAGGACTGTGCGCATTGCGCAAGGGGGTGGGGAGCGGCGGCCCCGGCCCGGAAACGGCCGACCGGCACGGGGCTGGTGGCGTGTTGTACCCGGCTGGTCAGCGCCGGGCGTCGCCTGGAGAGAGGAGGCTGGTCACCTCGAAGATGGCCTCCGCCGAGGGCTTGAAGTACCGGCCGTTCGACGGTGCCATCGCTGCAGCTTCTGCGGATCCGGCCCGGCCGGCAGGGCACTGTGGTTTTGTTCACGAGTTCTGGTTCTGGCACAGGTTGTGTGGTGGAGCGGGCCGGAGTCGCCAGGCGAGGCCCTGCGCTTCGCGAAACAGCAGGTCAGCGACCGTACTGGGCAAGAGCCTCACCTGACGGCCGGACCATTCCACACAACCTGTGCCAGAACCATGGACGTGGAGACTCTCTACGTCCTCCTGGACGACTTCACCCAAGCCGACCTGAGCACCGTCGATCTCACTGGCATCGACCTGGAGGGGATGCGGTGGTCTGAGCACACCCACACGGTGGCCGGCTGACGTCGATGTCGAGGGGCTCCGAAGCGAGTCGGAGGAGACACCGGTGGGCTCCGGCATCTATGTGGTCCGGCCGGGAACAACGACGTCCGACCTTCTGCGGGTGTAGCCGGTACAGGAGACGAGTCCGCACGGCTGCCTGCACAGGCGGGCCTCGATGCAACAGCTGTCCGCCGCCACCGATCCTTGATCGCCTGCCATTGGACATTGACCACCGGCCCATATCTGCCACCGAAGGTTGACCGCTCCAGTGGTCAACCTTCGGTGGCAAACGGGCAAAGTTCAATGGCAGCGGACACGAACCGACGTCGAAGTACTGCCCGTTCTCGTGAGCAGAGCCAGCACTGTGGCCTCTGCGTGAAATCCCCCCTCGACGTGATGTCCGCGGCGCGCACTCGGTGACCACCGGCGGAGTGGTGCCGGCACAGGCCGACGTGTCAGTGGTGGTGCTGGTGAGCGGGACGGTGAAGCCGCCACACGTTCCGGGGACCGCGTAGTCCCGCACTCGCGGACAAACGGAAGGGGTGCGGCACCCCCTCCCCGCGTCTAGTGCCTCTGCGTGTTGGCGGGCTTGCGGATTGTCACGGCACATCTAGCGAACGCGATAGCGGCCAAGCCCTCGGCGATCACATCGGTGGTCTCACCCGCCAGATTGGCGCGAGATGTTGGTCGTCCGCCGCGATGTCCCGTGCGGCTTGTGGGCCTGGACGTCATAGAGATTGACTGATCGGTTGTGACTATGGGCCAATTTCATCTCAACACGGTTTTGCGCCGCGAAGCCCATAATTTAGGGCTCCGCGGCGCCTTCGGACGCTGGCGGCAACAGCGTACGATGTGACTGTCGCTCTCGGCTGCTACGGCAATAGCATGCGGTGCGTTACGGTCACTTCACAGCAAGCGATTGCTGCGTGTGGAAGGTGCCGAGTGAGGGCTCCGCACATTCCTGTGGCTAGGCTACGGACTAATTGTGTTGAGGGCAATGGAACCGGGATGATGGGCCTCTTCTGTTCCAGCTCTCGGTTGATCATATACGGCCTGAACTGGGCTGATGCTGGCCGAGGCGCTGTTTTTTTATTTCATCTTCGGTGGGATGGGTGCAATAACGACCTCATCGGCATTGCCCGACAGTTCGCTCAAGGCGTACCCTCGCTCTGGACGAGCTTCTGCGGGTTCCCTGCTCGGCAAGGCATGGGCCCGCGTACCGGGAGTCTCGTACAACATCTGAGGAAGTGAGGGCCAATCAGATGTGCGATCGCAGGCCGAATAGTGATGCCGAAACTGAGTTTTGCGTCGTTAGGCCTGGCGATGAGCGGGTCCCCACCGGTTGGTGGGGCCCGTCGCCAGTGTCACCGTGGTGGATTCCCCCCCTGACTGGTGTGATCATTCTCGTCGCGGCCAGTGGTGCAGTGATCGTAATGACCACGGCCGCCGTCCCCGTGGTGGTTGTACAGGGAGTGGTCGCGCTGGCCGCGTTCACGGCCGCGCTCGCTGCGCCTCGTCGCATCGCGCAAGGGGCGGCTCAGATGATCGGGCGGCTGTTCACCGGCGTCCACCCGGAGATCGCCTGAGAGTAGATGGTCATGGGACGGCAACCGACTCGCCCGGGACGTGACACTCCGTTTCACAATCTCGCGCTGTACCTGTTCGAGCTGCGTGAACGCAAAAGCCTGACGCCCGCGCAGCTCGCCCAGCGCTTGGCTGGCAAGCCAGGCTGCTCGGCACCTGCCCTGTGCCGCATGACCCGCGGACGTGTTCTGCCCAAGTGGGGTAAGGTGGAGGCCTTTGTGGTGGGCTGTGGCGGCGATCAGGCTGATCTCAAGCGAGCACGAGCCCTGTGGGAGGCGGCAGCCTCCCCGCAGCTCAGGCGCAACGAGCTGTTGCTTCAGCATCAACTGCAGCACCACGATCTGATCGACGGGCTCAGGAGCATGGTTGCGCGGTCCGGACTGACGCAGAGCGCCCTGCTGAATGCCGGGGTCGCAGAAGTCACCAGCAGATCAGCACTCAGCCGCGTGCTATGCCATGGCCAGTGGCCTTCTCTGGCCATGGTCAAGGCTATCGTGAAGGCCTGCGGATACCCGGATCATACTGTCGAGCTGTGGGCCCGGGCCTGGTGTCTGATCGGTCGATCCCGTCAAACTGACCCAACTCACGAGGCAGTAGTACTGCCGGTGTGGATGGATCCCGCGTGGTTGTGGATCTTGCACGGTGCGCGAGGGCACCCAAGATTTGCTACCTGACGGGAGGCGCGATGAGGCCGACCGCGTGGGGTGGGGACAGGTCGCGGCCAGCGTTTGCCATTCCGTTTGCCGCCGGTATCAGTCTGCGTGTCCTCAGCCTGTTGACCGCCCGCGTCGCCTGGATGCTCTGCTGAAAACAGTTGGCCGCCGGCTGCCCGGACGAGACGTTCACTGTGGCCCTCGCTCCCTGCCCGCGTCGGTCGTTACGACCGTCACCCTGACAGGACTGAGCACTTTGGGCTGGACGCCGTCACTCGCAGATCTTGATCCCGGGATCGCGCAACCCCGCGACGGCGCGCAACAAAAGGATGCCGGCCCACCTGGCCGGCACCCCTCGGAGTTGGGACCGCTACTGCTGCTGCGCCTCGGCCAGGTCCTTGACGGCGCGTGCCAGTTCGAGGATGGCGAAGGCGATCGCGCCCAGGCCCTCTCCGATGGCTTCGGTCTGCCTGTCGGGGCCGAACCGCTCGACGGCATGTCCAGCGGCGCTCTCGGCGGTGGTCTCGTAGTACGACATTGCTTCCCCTCCCTAGTGCGTGGGTACAACGCCCGCGATCCTCCCCGCTAGGGACGCTTGTTACTCCCGATGCGTGGAAGAGGCAACCGAGTTGAGCGGAGCTGCGGTGCCCCGTACTCTCGGTTCCGGGCTCTGGGCCGGGTGTGCTGTCGAGTCGTATTCGGACGGTCTCCTCAAAAAAAAGCCTGCCGGTGTGACCGAAATCACCATTGAGTGACGATTTGCGGTTCCGGTTCGTTCGGCAGGTCTGACCCCGCATCGTGCGGATTGAGGCTGGCTGTTCGTTGAGTTCTGTTGTTCTCCGGCACGCGCTGATCGGGCTGAGGATCCTGCCCGTCCTGTTCGTCGTTGTGTTGTCCGCTCCGGCGTGGGTGTCCTGGCCGTTCCTGCCCGAGCCCCGTCAGAGGATGGTGCTGGACATGGTGAAGGCGCTGGCTGACTGGACGCGCGTTACGCCGGGAGAGGAGTCGGCGACGGCAGATGCCGTTGCTCGCGAGCACGTGGAGTCGGTGGTTGCCACAACCCCGGGCTCTATCGGGGCGGCCGAGCCGCCCGCCGCCACCGACTCCAGCCCCGGAGCGGACCAGGCCGGCTGACGACGACCTGGACGAAGGCGAATCCCGGGTGGCCTTGGCTCCTTTCCTGCGTCAGCGTGTGGTGCGGTCGACGGCGACCGCACCACACAGATCGACCTCCTTGCTTCTACGGGGTCCGCTCGACCGGTCGCTGCGGGGGTCGGGCCTGCTGGGGCACGGCCGGTGGGCGTGACCGCCACCGCCGGACCGGGAGCGGGGTGTCCACGGCCGTGGCCGGCTCCGGAACCAGGGCCGCCTCGTCCGAGCTTCGGCCGATCGACTCCTGCAGCCGCAGGATCTCCGCCTCGGCGTCGGCCAGCCGCTGCTCGACGGACAGCGGCACGCCGCCAGCACGCTGGTAGGCGTTGACGCGCCGCAGCGCCTCAACCCACTCAGCCTCCTCCTCAAGTGCGACCCCGCAGGCCCGCACGAACTCGATGAGAACCCTTTCCGTGCAGTCCCGCTCGCCTGCCAGCACCCCATGCATAGTGCTTCGCGGCAGCTGGCTCACTCCGTTATGGACGGCCCGTGCTTCCAGCTCCCGCAGGGATGGGCTCGCGGCGTGCAGCCACAACCGCTTCATCGCGAAGTGCAGCTCGGAGCGCTCCGTGATGTACCGCAGGGCCTGGCCCGAGGTGGGCACGGTCACCGCGCCCCTCTTCTTGCGTCCGGGCCGGTTGGCGTCGGCACGCAGCCACAGCCGTTCCACGATGCGCACCGACCCGCCGCAGGCCCGGGTGTAGGCCTCGGTGACCGGCCAAGTCGGGACCGTGCGGCCCTCATCGGCGCGGGAGAGGGTGGCGATGGAGACGGGCAGCGCGAGTTCGGTGGTCTTCTGCGCCATCTGGCTGTAGGTGAGACCGGAGCGCTCGCGCAGCTTGCGAAGCCACTGCGCGAGCGCCACGGTTTCCTTGACCTGCTCAGCCAGGGCGCCGGTGTTCAGGCGCCCCACAGGCCCTCTCCTATCGGGTCCGGCGGGTGGTGAGCGTCTCGACCAGGCGGCGGACCAGCTCGATACCGAGCAGACCGGCCGTGGCCAGGGTGGTGACGACGGTCTGCACCGTCATGCCCCGCGCGGTGAGCGCGGTGGTGAGGAGGAGGACGACGACCACGACCACCGCGGCCGAGACCGGCACCTGGGTGCCGGCCGTCGTCTGGACCTCCACGCACGCCGCGGAGGCGACGGCCTGGTTGGTGTGCTTCTTCCGCAATGCGATCTCCCTTGCCTGTTGCCACTCGACAGAGGGCCCACACGACGCCCGCCCGGCCTTCCAGAGCCGAGCGGGATGGGCTCCCATGCGACAGGTTCCTGTGTCCCACAGGGACAGTCCAGTCGCTCCCGTCCCGGTTTCTCGCTTTGTCCCAGTGCAAGTTGAGATACCGTCAGCGCGCATCCCCAGCTCGCAGCACTCGACCCCCTGGTCACCTGAGCGCCCGCAACAGCAACTTCGTCCGACCTTGCCGGGACAACGACGCTTGCCCCAACGCCGCCGAGACGCAATCCTCGGGGATACCAACCGGGTCATGGGAAGGCCCCGGATGGCCATGGCGTTCCGCAAACGGAAAACCTTGCAGTGAGGGGATTGGAGGACGGGATGAAAGCCAAGAACCAAAATGTCTTAGCGCGGCCGGAGCTCCGTCAGCACTCTCCGCCGTTCCGCGAACGCGGCCAGCCCCGAGCTGCCCGCACGACGCCCCGCATGCCGTGTTAGGCCCCGGCATGCCCAGACGCTGCAGCACGCGACAGTGCTCGGCACCGCCATGCCAGCTCCGGCGGCATAGGCCCCCGGTTCGCCGTGTCCGCATGTCTTCGGGGCATCCATTCCGGGCATAGAGCGCCCTCTCCTGCCCTTCTTCAGGGCGCCTGTACGCGGTCTCCCCGGCCGTTGCCACTCGACACAAATAGGGGACCGGCTTGCCTTGTTCCAGCAGGGCAGGCTAGGTGCGGCACCGCCGCACCGAAGCTTTCCAACGCCGGGACGTCCAGCCGGCCGCCACAGCCGGCATCGCGTGCCCACGCGGCCGGCCGGACGTCCCGGCACCATCCAGACACCAGCGCCCCCACGGGGACGGCAGAACGTCCTACTCTGAGAGCCTGCAGACCAGCACCAGGAGGACGCAATGCGGATGGTGTTCGACCCCTCCGAGGCCGACGGGCTACGCGCGACGGCCCGGGACGCAGCGCTGGAGGATCCGACGCTGGCCTACGTCCTGCTCGACCTGGCGGACCGCGGTGTCGACCTGAACGGTTGCCGCACCTGGGACGACATCAAGATCGAGCGCGGCATCGAGGTCACCCAGGTATCCAGCGGCGAGCAGCGTGTTGCCTGACCGCCCGCCGCGCCGCGCGGTCATCACCTTCCACGAGGTCGCCGAGCGGCAGATCGCCGAGATGGACGACGCCGCCCTTGCCCGCCTCGACCCGCACCTGAACACCATCGCGCTGAGCCCGAAAGCCGCCGGCGTCCAGATGCGACCCGATGGCTTTGTTCACGGGTTTCGACAGCGTCTGTTCAGTACTTCGGGAGGCACCCGCTCAGTGGCATGTTCGATGTTCGCGAGAAGCGACAGCGCCCGAGCTCGGCGATGATGCTCTTGCCACACCGGTGGTCCTGCGAGCTACTGGATGCTCCAGCGGTGTGGATGGTTCGGATCGGTGGGACAGGCGAAGACGTTGAGCTCGCCGAAGCGGCCCACGGTGACCTCGGTGGGTGTGGCGTGCTGATGGGCGGGCAGGTCTCGGTCCTCCAGCGGCTTCCAGCTGCCGCTGCCGCCGTCCCACTCCGAGCTGTCGATAGTCAGCAGCAGGTGCATCGGCGTCCTGCAGGTCCGACAGTCCATGGGGTACGGGTCGGTGGCGTGCCAGGAGGCGAAGCCGCCGACGCGCCAGCCGGGTGGGATGGACAGGTCGTACTGGTAGCCGACCGGCTCGGCTACGTCCTCGTCCGCGGACTGCTCGGCCTCTTCCTCAAGGGCTTCCTCCCAGGCATCGATCCGGGCGCACAGGTCCTCGGGCAGGAGGCCGGCGAACGGGTACGTGGTCACCTGCTCCGGATGCAGGACGCAGGGCTCGGGTAGGAACCCGTCGTACCCGACGACCAGTGGCTGCGGGGGCGCTGCCAGCACCTCTCCGACCTCCCAGGAACGTCGCCAGCGCAGGTGCAGCTCCAGGTCGTACCGGCCCGGGCTGTGAGCGTCGAAAGGGCACCAGAACACCTGGAGCAGGTCGCAGTCGCCCGGCCCCGCCGGCAGGTCCGGAACATCCCGCCGGTACAGCTGCGCGAGGCCGATCATCGGCAGCGGGTCCGTGCCCGGCACCTCGGGAAACCGGTGCTCCAGGCGCAGCTCGCCGAGCAGTTTGCGCTCCTCGTCCGTGGGGCCCGGGTTCTCCTCCCGGGCCCATGCGGCAGACAGGACCCGTCGGTAGCGGTGGATGTCGGCCGGGCGGCGCCCCCGCCCGCGGCCGTGGGCCTCACCGCACACCGGCCACGGTTCGTCCGCTGGCCACAGCATCGGACCGCCCACCGAGCTGCCCGACACCGTCGGGCTGCCCGGCCGCGGGTGCAGGCGCGTCGTCGTACCGCGGTAGGCGGCCAGTTCCGGGAAGAGCCCCTCGACATCGAGCGGGCGCGGGGGCGTGGTCCTCGTCATGGAACGCGACCCTAGACACCCGACGGCACCGTCCATCGAGCACCCCGGCAGCAAACTCTCGATGGCGCTGCTGCTGTCGAAACCCGTGAACATTTCGAACCCCTCGCGGGCGTCGGCTGCCTTCCAAACCGGTGTACATCCGCTGCCCGTTCTCGCGAACAGAGCCAACCCGACAGCCCGGTCCTGGAGTACGCCAAGGACGGCGTCCGGATCGCCTACGTCTCGACCATGCTCGGCACGATCGTCCTGGTCGCCTATGTCGAGGTCGACTGACCCCTCCCCGCGTCGCCTCCAAGACTCCGGGCCCGACCGACCACCCCCCAGCGGTCGGGCCCGGACCCATTCGCACCAGGCCAGCCCCTCGCCTTGATGACCCGCAGTTTCGTGACACCACGAAACCCGGATCGGTAGCCTCACCTTGTGCGTTCTCCCCAGGACAAGCCCCGCACCTGCGCCTACCCCGGCTGCAACGTCGTGCTCCCCGTGCCGAAGACCGGCCGCCCCCGCAAGACCTGCTCGGACGCCCACCGCTCGGCCAAGTACCGCCGCAACAAGGCCGCCGAGCAGACCACGACCGCCCAACCCGCGCCCGCCGCTGCACCGAGCGAACCCGCGAGCCGAGAGCCGTTGCCCGAACCGCAGGACAACGTCCTGCTCCTCGGCGAGACCATCCACCGCAGCGCCGCCAACTTCGTCCAGGCCCTCGCCGACGGACGCGACCCCAGCCAGGCCCTCACCACGCTGCGCCGCATCGTGCGCATCTTCACCAGGCGCCTCCTCGAACAGGCCACCGCCGCCCGCCGCGAGGCCCTCGGACTGCCCGACCCGGCCGTCCAGGAGGCGCGGGAGGCCGCCGAGCGGATCCCGGTCACGCCGACCACCCCCGACCGGCCCGCTTTCGTGACGGCCCGCCACGAAACGCCCGCCGAACAGCCCACATCGAACGCGCCAAGATCGCACAGAACGCCACGCTGCTCCGCACCATCTTCCGCCCCCGAAACGGCACCAAGAAAGCGAAGGCAACACCCGATGCTGACGGCCCCGTTGTGACAGAGGCCAAGGCGACCGCCGATGCAGACGATTCAGCTACCGCAAACCGGTAAGCAGAGATGGGCACGATAGGGCGGTATGGGGCGGGGCTGTAAGCGCGGCATGACGTTGCAAACGAGGGTCGATATGACCGACCCGCGAAACCGGCCGTCCTCGACAGCCCGCCCCACGCGGGATTGGGCCGTGAACTCGGCGACTCCAACCCTGGCATACCTCCCCCCGGCGTAGGGACGGCTGGGCGAGACGACCCCGTCAGTACCGGGAGATGCCGCGCGCCGGGCCTTCACCCCCTCCACGTCCGCCGGCGGCCTCCGCGACACCATGTGCCCCCCTCCCCTCCCCCACCGTGCGCCAGCCACAGAGCCACCAGCCTGTCGCACCGGGCCTGTCGCGCGTCACGACCGTCGCGCCACAAAGGGCACCTGAACAGCCACAACCCCTACCGCTGCGCCCGACGCGACAGCCAACCTTGATGCCCGCCCTCCGACACGAAACTCGTCACGAAACCACGCCCATCAAGGAGCCCACCGGCCCGGCTGAGCACGCACGCGGCCCCGGTCGACCACCACCTTCGCTGCGCTGCCATCGAAACCCGATCCGTCTCCTCTCCAGGCCGCACACACCCGCCACGAACACCGCAGGCACCGGGCCGGCCAGTGGACAGGAGCAGCCAGAAGGATCACCGGAAAGGGCATGGTGGCTAAGGCAGGATTTCCTAACAGAGAAATCCTGATACGCCCTCACAATGCCCACCTAGCCGGGGTCATGGGGTTCCACCCTACAAGCTCGGGAGTC
Organism: Kitasatospora sp. NPDC047058; assembly: GCF_040643935.1. Taxonomy (NCBI): domain Bacteria; kingdom Bacillati; phylum Actinomycetota; class Actinomycetes; order Kitasatosporales; family Streptomycetaceae; genus Kitasatospora; species Kitasatospora sp. NPDC047058. Next base: position 12,821 of record NZ_JBEYVJ010000194.1, read on the forward strand.
TTTCGTATCAGGCGGTGCGAAGCCCAGGGGATACCCCTTTATGAGATGGCTCCCCGCAGCACGGGGAGCCATCTATAATTTACTTCCCTAATATCGTTGCGACGAGTGCTAAGATCTGCACCAATAGAGACAATGCAGATATAATGAAACTCGCTCTAATCATTGCCCTTCTCCTTCCCTTGCAATCTGCTCCGGTTCCACGGAAACTGAAACGAAGTCATCTGACTCCATATCTATAATATCGCAGTCTGAAATCTACAAAATCGGCGACCAGGTGAATGAAAATCGCGCGAAGCGTCAATTTTTGAAGCCGGAACTAATATTCGCGATTGCACATTTCAGCGGCCCGGCCCCCCTCCCCGCATCGCAGTCAGCATCAAAATCGCAGGTCAGAAGCTTTCTGATGCCAAGTCAGCCATAGCTGGGGTTGGAGGACGCGAAGCGGCCGACCGTCGTTGGAAGGCGCAGCGCGCCGACCTACCCGCGGAGCGGGTAGGTCCGGGATCACCACCCCGCCGACCTCGACGTCCGCGGTGGTGAACCGGAACAGGAAGTTGCTGGTCGGCGGC
>NZ_JBEYVJ010000195.1:0-13321 GCF_040643935.1 Kitasatospora sp. NPDC047058
TCGAGATTCTCAAGGGGACCGCGGCCGCCGACCCGACGCCGGCGCCGCTTCCCGCGTGCTCGCTGCCCCTGTGGTCGGTGCGGGTACCGGTCGCCACGGCCTCCGCCGGGGCGGCGGTCTCCCGGATCGCGCCGCTGCTGGCCTTCCTCGGCACGGTCATCGTGCTGGCCGAGCTGACCAGCGCCGCCGAGGTGTTCGACGTGGTCGCGGCCGGGGTGGCACGGGCCGGCCGGGGCAGCTACCCGCGGCTGTTCCTGCTCTGCGTGGCCTTCGCCGCCGTCACCACCATCACCCTCAACCTGGACACCACCGCCGTCCTGCTCACCCCGGTGATGCTCGCCCTCGCCTCCCGCGTCGGCATCGCGCCGCTGCCGCTGGCGATGACCACGGTCTGGCTGGCCAACACCGCGAGCCTGCTGCTGCCGGTGTCCAACCTGACCAACCTGCTGGCCGCCGAGCGGGTCGCGCTCTCCCCCGCCGGGCTGGCCCGGGTGATGTGGGCGCCACAGCTGGCCGCCGTGCTGGCGACCATGGCCTGCCTGTGGTGGTTCTACTGGCGGCGCGACCGCCGGGGCGCCGCCGACTACGCTCCGCCGCCGGCCCACCGGCCCGCCGACCGGGTGCTGTTCCGGGTCTGCGGGCTGGCCTGCGCGGGCTTCCTGCTGGCGACGCTGCTGACCGGCCTGCCGCTCTGGGTGGCGTCGGGGGCGGCCGCCGCCGTGGCGGTGCTCGCCTTCGCCGTCCGGCGGCCGGAAGCCTTGCGGACCACGCTGGTCCCGTGGCGGCTGCTGGTGATGGTGCCGGGGATGTTCCTGGTGGTGCAGACCGTCGACGCGCACGGCCTGCACCGGGTGCTGGCCGAGGCGGTCGGCACGGACGGCGGGGTGCTCGGGATGTTCCGCGCCTCGGCGGTCGGCGCGGGCCTGGCCAACCTGCTCAACAACCTGCCGGTGTACCTGGCCGGGGAGGCCGCGGTGCCGGTGGCCAACCACACGCAGCTGCTCTCGCTGCTGATCGGCACCAACATCGGCCCGCTGGTGACGCCGTGGGCCTCGCTGGCCACCCTGCTCTGGTACGAGCGCTGCCGCTCGGCGGGCCTGCGGGTCCCGCTGCGGGGTGTCGCCGCGACCAGCACGGTGCTGGCGGTCGGCGGCGTGCTGCTGGCCACGGCCGCGCTCGCGCTGACCGCGTGACGCGGCGCGTTCCGCCGCCCGCCCCTGCCTCCACCGCCACCGTTCCTCCTCTGCTCCCCCTCTGCCGCCCTGCGCCGTTCCCCTTTCGCCGCCGCGCCGCGGGATCCACCCCTTGCGCGCGGTGCTCCGGGCGCCCTTGACTGGCCTTTTGACCAGCAAATGCCAAGTCAACGGCCCATCAGCCCGTCGGCCCACGAAGCCGATCGGCACCGGACGAGAGGACCAACGGTGCAGCAGGACGCGGAGTACGAGGTCCCGTACGCGGAACACGGCGACCAGTACATCGACGGTGCGTGGCGGCCCGCGCTCGACGCCGGGTCGATACCCGTGCTGAACCCGGCGACCGAGCAGGTGCTCGCCACCGTCCCGGCCGGCGGCGCGGCCGACGTCGACGCCGCCGTCGAGGCCGCCCGCCGGGCCGCGCGGGCCTGGGCGGCGACCACCCGCGAGGAACGGCTCGCGCTGCTGACCCGGCTGCGGGACGGCCTGGCCGCACACCAGGACGAGATCGCCGCCACGGTGACCGCCGAACTGGGCGCACCGACCGGCTTCGCCTCCGCCGTGCACGCGGGCCTGCCGCTGGCCGTCGCCACGTCGTACCTGACGCTGCTCGCCGAGCACCCCTTCGAGGAGCGGATCGGCAACTCGGTGGTGCACGCCGAGCCGGCCGGCGTGGTCGCGGCGATCACGCCGTGGAACTACCCGCTGCACCAGGTCGTCGCCAAGGTGGTGCCGGCGCTCGCGGCCGGCTGCCCGGTGGTGCTCAAGCCGGCCGAGGACACCCCGCTGGTCGCCCGGCTGTTCGCCCGCCTGGTCGACGAGGCCGGCTTCCCGGACGGCGTGTTCAACCTGGTCACCGGCACCGGCCCGGCCGCCGGCGCCGCGCTGGCCGCCCACCCCGGGGTGGACGTGATCTCGTTCACCGGCTCCACCGCGGTCGGCCGGAGCGTCGCCGAGACGGCCGGCCGCGGCCTCAAGCGGGTCGCCCTGGAGCTCGGCGGCAAGTCCGCCAACGTCGTGCTGCCCGGAGCCGACCTGGCCCGGGCGGTCAACGTCAACGTGGCCAACGTCTTCGCCAACTCCGGCCAGACCTGCAGCGCCTGGACCAGGCTGCTGGTGCACGAGGACCAGTACGAGGAGGCGGTCGCGCTCGCCGCGAAGGCCTCCGCCAAGTACCTCCCGGGCGATCCCGCCGACCCGCAGACCCGGGTCGGCCCGCTGGTCAACGCCCGCCAGCGGGACCGGGTCCGCGGCTACATCACCGACGCGCTCGCCGAGGGCGCCCGGCTCGTCGCCGGCGGGCCGGAGGCCCCGGACGGCCTGCCCACCGGCTTCTACGTGCTCCCGACCGTACTCGCCGACGTCACCGCGGACATGACGGTCGCGCAGGAGGAGGTGTTCGGCCCGGTGCTGGCCGTCCTCGCCTACCGCGACGAGGACCACGCGGCCGAACTCGCCAACGCCACCGCGTACGGCCTGGCCGGCGGTGTCTGGGCGGCGGACACCGCCACCGCCGCCGCCTTCGCCCGCCGCCTCGACACCGGCCAGGTCGACCTCAACGGCGGCCGCTTCAACCCGCTGGCCCCGTTCGGCGGCTACAAGGACTCCGGCCTCGGCCGCGAACTGGGCCGCCACGGCCTGGAGGAGTTCCTGCAGTACAAGTCGCTGCAGTACTGACCCGGTTGCGGGGGTGCGCACCACGACGCGCGCACCCCCGCAGGCGGCCTGACCTGACCTGACCTGACCTGACCTGGCCTGGCCTGGCCGGGTCGGCCGGGCCGGGTCAGACCAGGTCGACGCCCGGGTAGAGGGGGAAGCCGGCGAGCAGGTCGGCGGCGCGCTTGGCGACGCCCTCGGCAACCGCGGCGTCCAGGCTGTACTGGGCCTTGGAGGGGGCGCCGGCGGACGTGGCGGCGGGCGTGGTGCCGCGCAGGACGGTGTCGACCAGGGCGGCGATCTCGTCCATCTCGGCGGTGCCGAGGCCGCGGGTGGTGAGTGCGGGGGTGCCGAAGCGGACGCCGGACGTGTACCAGGCGCCGTTCGGGTCCTGCGGGACGGAGTTGCGGTTGGTGACGATGCCGGAGTCCAGCAGCGCGGCCTCGGCCTGGCGGCCGGTCAGGCCGTAGCCGGAGACGTCGGCGAGGACGAGGTGGTTGTCGGTGCCGCCGGTGACCAGCTTGCCGCCGCGGCGCAGCAGCCCCTCGGCGAGGGCCTGGGCGTTGTCGACGATCCGGCGGGCGTACACCTGGAACTCGGGGCGGCGGGCCTCGGCGAAGGCGACGGCCTTGGCGGCCATCACGTGCGAGAGCGGGCCGCCGAGCACCAGCGGACAGCCGCGGTCGACGTGCTCGGCCAGCTCGGAGGTGCACAGCACCATGCCGCCGCGCGGGCCGCGCAGCGACTTGTGGGTGGTGGAGGTCACGATGTGGGCGTGCGCCACCGGGTCGTGGTCGCCGGTGAAGACCTTGCCCGCGACCAGGCCGGCGAAGTGCGCCATGTCGACCATGAGGGTCGCGCCGACCTCGTCCGCGATCTCGCGCATCTTGCGGAAGTCGACCAGCCGCGGGTACGCCGAGTAGCCGGCCACCAGGATCAGCGGGCGGAACTCGCGCGCGGTCTCGCGCAGCGCGTCGTAGTCGATCAGGCCGGTCGCCGGGTCGGTGCCGTAGCTGCGCTGCTCGAACATCTTGCCGGAGATGTTGGGCCGGAAGCCGTGGGTGAGGTGGCCGCCGGTGTCCAGGGACATGCCAAGCATCCGCTGGTTGCCGAGCTCGTGGCGCAGCTCGGCCCAGTCCTGCTCGGTGAGGTCGTTGACGTTGCGGACGCCGGCGCGCTGCAGGGCCGGGCTCTCGACGCGCTGGGACAGGATGGCCCAGAAGGCGGTCAGGTTGGCGTCGATGCCGGAGTGCGGCTGGACGTAGGCGTGGTCGGCGCCGAAGAGCGCGCGGGCGTGCTCGGCGGCGATCGTCTCGACGGTGTCGACGTTGCGGCAGCCGGCGTAGAAGCGGCGGCCGGCGGTGCCCTCGGCGTACTTGTCGCTCATCCAGTTGCCCATGGCGAGCAACACGGCCGGGGAGGCGTAGTTCTCACTGGCGATCAGCTTCAGCGAGGCGCGCTGGTCCTCGATCTCCTGGCCGATCGCGGCGGCGATCCGCGGCTCGACCTCGCGGACGGTGTCCAGGGCGCTGCGGAAGGCGGTGTTGGCGGTCGCGCTCGCGGCGGTGTGCGGGGATGGGGCCATGGCGGTCTCCTCAAGGGGATTGCGGAAGGGCCCAGGCGCTCGGCAACGTGCGACGTGAGGGTTCACGGAGCCGCTCCCCGATGGTTGATTCCATCCGTGCGCGCCAGTCGCGGCTCACCCGGATCGTACCAACACCCGACGGACTGTGGCGGAGGTCTCAGAATGCGGGACGGGCCGGCCCTTTTGCCGGCTTATGTCCGTTTCACTGCAACGCCTGCATTGCAGCGGAATGACAGCGCAATGGCACTGGAACGAAGCCGTCATACGCGCCGAAACAATGCGCAGGAATCCGGACGGAATGATTTGCGGAACTTGCGCGGCATCCGATCTGATGGCGCTCGGCCGCCACCGGGAAACCCCTGGGAGAACGGTCCGGAAATGCACACCAGCGCACCCCCACCCACGGGGCGGCGGAGAAATTCGGGGAGTACGCCTCTCATGCCAGTGGCCGGAAAAGTTGCCGTCGCCGGAGAAGTCGCCGTCGCCGGAGAAGTCGCCGTGGCCGGAGAAGTCGCAGCGCCAGCCCCCGCGCCCGCCCCCGCAGGCCTGCTCCGCCGGATCCGCCGCGACCGGGTGGGGGCCGCGGCCCTCGCCGTCGTCCTGCTCTTCCTCGTCCTGGCCCTCGCCGCACCGCTGATCGCCGCCCTGTACGGCAGGAACCCGGTCGAGCACTACGGCCAGAACACCGCGGGCCTGCTCAGCGACGGCGGGCTGCCGACGGCGCCGAACGGCGGGATCTCCGGCGACTTCTGGTTCGGGCTCGAACCCGGGCTCGGCCGGGACGTCCTCACCCAGCTGCTCTACGGCATCCGCACCTCGCTGCTGATCGCCTTCGCCGCGGCCGCCGTCACCACCACGCTCGGCGTGCTGGCCGGCGTCGCGGTCGGCCACCTCGGCGGGATCACCGACCGGCTCTTCGGCTTCCTCGCCCATGTGCTGCTCGCCTTTCCGACGCTTCTCCTGCTGCTCGCGCTCAGCCCGGTCATCCAGTCCCGGCTGGTCGATCCGGGCGCCGCGGAACCGGAGTGGATGCAGTTCCTGGTGCTGGTCCTGGTCTTCTCCGCCTTCGGCTGGATTCCGCTCGCGCTTTCCCTCCGGGCCTCCGTCCAGTCACTCCGGGAAAGGGATTTCGTGCAGTCCGCCCGGGCGATGGGCGCGGGCGGTTTCCACATCGTGTTCCGTGAACTCCTGCCGAACGTCCGGGCCCAGCTGCTGGTGCACGCCACGATGGCGGTCCCGTCCTTCGTCGCCTCCGAGGCCGTCCTCTCGTTCCTCGGCGTCGGCATCAACGAGCCCGTGCCCGACTGGGGCCGGATGATCTCCCGCGGCTCCGAGGTCTTCCGGGCCGATCCGACCTACATGTTCTTCCCCGGCGTGGCACTGCTGCTGTTCGTCCTCGCCTTCAACCTGCTCGGCGACGCCGTCCGGGACGCACTGGACCCGCGCGCCGGCCGCTGAGTCCGTACACGGCCGCGCGATGTCGCACCCCTGGCTTTCCCCGCCCCCGCGTTTTCCGTTCCTCTTCGCTTTCCTTCCGCTTTGCCTTCCCCTCCGCTTGGTTTCCCCTTCCCTTCGTTTTCCCTCCCCCTTTGCTTCCCCTCCCCCTTTTCACCTAGCCGCCCCGCATCCCGGGGCAAGGAGAGATTCGCCATGCGCTGGACCAAACCGTCCCTCGCCGTCGTCGCCACCGCACTGCTGGCGACCTCCTGCTCGGCCGGCGCGGGGGCCGGCTCCGGAACGAGCACCACCGCGGCCAAGGACACCACGCCGCTGACCGCCGCGCTCGGCACCGAGAAGGAGAGCGCCGGCCCGGCCCCCGCCGTGCCCGGCGCCCGCGCGGGCGGCACGGTCAACGTCCACAACACCGTCGAGTTCCGCCACCTCGACCCGCAGAAGGTCTACGCAGGTGCCGCGTACAACACGTCGCTGCTCTGGGGCCGCCAGCTGACCCAGTACCAGGTCGTCGACGGCAAGGCCAGGCTGGTCGGCGACCTCGCCACCGACACCGGCACCTCCACCGACGGCGGCCGCACCTGGACGTACCGGCTGAAGGAGGGCGTGGCGTGGGAGGACGGCCGGCCGATCACCTCCCAGGAGGTCAAGTACGGCATCGAGCGCACCTTCGGCAAGGGCTACGAGGTCGGCCCGCCCTACTGGCCGCAGTGGCTCACCGGCGAGGCCGGCTACGACGACGCCCGGAAGAAGTACGGCGGCCCGCAGGACGGCGACCTCGCCGCGATCGAGACGCCGGACGACCGCACCGTCGTCTTCCACTTCCCGCAGCCGCAGGCCGACGTGCCGTACATGGCCGCGCAGTCCTCGTCCTCCCCGGTGCGAAGGGACAAGGACACCGGCACCGACTACGACCGGCTGCCGTTCGCCAGCGGCCCGTACCGGATCGTCGAGCACGTCCAGAACACCCGGATGGTCCTGGAGCGCAACCCGAATTGGAAGCCGGAGACCGACCCGATCCGCAACCAGTACCCCGAGCGGTTCGTGTTCACCTACGGCAAGGAGGCGCTCAACATCAACCAGGAGATCCTCTCCGGCCGGGACGGCGGCGCCGACGCGACCACGGTGGCCACCCAGCTCTCCCCCGAGCTCTACCAGACCGTCGACACCGACCCGAAGGCCAGGGAGCTGGTCGTCTCCGGCCGGCAGGGCGCCTTCGTCACCCAGCTGGTGATCAACAACGAGCGGGTACCGGACGTCGAGGTCCGCAAGGCACTGCACCTCGCCTACCCCCGCCAGCAGGCCCGCCAGGTCCAGGGCGGCGCCCGCGCCGGTGAGCTGGCCACCACGCTCAGCTCGCCCGCACTGGTCGACTGGCAGAAGTACGACCTGTACCCGGCCAAGCCGGAGGGCGACCCGGAGGCCGCCAAGGCCGCCCTCGCCAAGGCCAAGCAGCCTCCCGCCCCGCTCACCTACGCGTACGCCAACACGCCCAACGGGCAACGCGTCGCCCAGGTGCTGGTGGACGGCTTCGCCAAGGCCGGGATCACCATCGTGCCGAAGCCGGTCGACCCCAAGGCGCTCCTGGACGAGGCACACCGCGCCGACTCGCCGTACGACCTGTTCGAGGAGACCAGCTCGGTCGACTGGCCGACCCCGTCCACACTGATCCCGTTCTCCTTCGACGGCCGCGCCAACAGCGACCTCAACTCGGCCCGCTACCGCAACCCGGCCGTGGACCAGGAGATCGACCGGATCAACCGGATCGGCGAACCGCAGGCCAAGGCCAAGGAGTTGTACGCGCTGGAGCAGACCGTGATGAAGGACGTGCCGGTGCTGCCCTTCGCCTACCCGACCGTCAACCAGCTGCACGGCAGCAATGTCGGAGGGGCGTTCATCCACCCGATCTACGGGTCGGTCGGCCTGGCGTGGCTGTACCTGAAGTCCTGACGTTCCTGAAGCCCTGACGTCCTGAAGCCCTGAAGCCCTGGCGTCCTGACGTCCTGACGTCCCCGGCATCCTCCCCCTACGGCCCCCGCTCCGCGCCGCCTGCTCGCGGCGTCGCGCGGGCGGGGCCGTCCCGACGCCCCTGATGCGAACCGATTCGGACCGGCCCATGCTCTCCTTCGCCCTGCGACGGGCCCTCCAGGCTCTCGCCGTCCTGGTCGCGGTCACCGCCGCAGCCTTCGCCCTCTTCTACGCCGCCCCCGCCGACCCGGCCCGCGCCGCCTGCGGCCCGCGCTGCGACTCCGGCCAGGTCGCGTCGGTCCGCCAGAGCATGGGCCTCGACCAGCCGCTGCTCACCCAGTACACCGACTACCTCGCCGGCGTCGTCGCCGGGCGGGACGTCGACGACGTCGACGGATCGGTCATCCACTGCGTCGCACCCTGCCTCGGCTACTCCTACCGGCTGCACCAGCCCGTCAGCGAGGCACTGGCCGACCACCTGCCGGTCACCTTCTCGCTCACCGCCGGCGCGCTCGCCGTCCTGGTGCTGCTCGGCCTCGGCACGGGGTTCGTCTCCGCGCTGCGCCACGGGACCAGGACCGACCGGCTGCTCTCCGGCTTCACCCTGGTCGGGGCGAGCGTGCAGATCTACTTCCTCGGCTACGTCGCCCAGTGGGCGCTGGTGTACACCACCGGCCTGCTGCCGCTGCCGTCCTACACCCCGCCGGCCGATGACCCGGCCGCCTGGGCGGGCGGGATGCTGCTGCCCTGGCTGGTCCTCGGCTTCGTCAACTCGGCCGTGTTCGCGAGGCTTTCGCGCTCGCAGCTGCTGGAGACGATGAACGAGGAGTACGTCCGTACCGCGCGCGGCAAGGGCCTCGGCCGGCTGCGCGCCCACCTCAAGTACACCTCGCGCGGCGCCGCCGGACCGCTGGTGCAGCTCCTCGGCCTGGAGGCGGGCGCGCTGCTCGGCGGCGCGGTGATCACCGAGACCGTGTTCGGGCTGAACGGCGTCGGCACCTTCGCCGCCGACGCCGTCGCCGGACAGGACCTGCCCGCCGTGGTCGGCGCCGTCCTGCTGGCCGCCTGCTTCGTGGTGCTGGCCGTCGCGCTGGCCGACCTGGTGGTGGCCTGGCTCGACCCACGCATCCGCCTCGGCTGACCCGCGGCAGCCCTCGAAGCAGACCCCAAGGCCGGTGTACCGAACCCGGCCCCCGAAGCCGCCCTGACTGGAGCTCCCCACCGTGACCCCCGTGCTCAGCGTCCGCGACCTCTCCGTCACCTTCGCCGACCCGCGTGGCGGCGCACCCGTGCACGCCGTCCGCAACCTGTCCTTCGAACTCGCCCGCGGTGAAGTCCTCGGACTGGTGGGCGAGTCCGGCTCCGGCAAGTCCGCGACCGGCCTCGCCGTGCTCGGACTGCACGACCCGCGCACCACCACCGTCACCGGATCGATCCGACTGGGCGCAGCGAGGCCTGCCGGGGGCGGTGGGGCGGCTCCGGAGGGGGAACGGCCGGAGGGGGCACCAGCGGAGAATGGCCGGCCGGAGGGAGACCGGCCGGAAGGCCAGGAGCTGGTGGGCGCAGGTGAGTCGGTGCTGCGCACGGTGCGCGGCCGCCGGATCGCCCTGGTGTTCCAGGACGCGCTCACCTCGCTCAGCCCCTTCCACGGCGTGGGCGCGCAGCTGACCGAGATGTACCGGCTCCACCACCCCCGCGCCGGACGCGCCGAGGCGCGGCGGCGGGCGGCGGCGATGCTCGACCGGGTCGGCATCCCGGCCGCCCGGTTCCGCGACCACCCGCACCGGTTCTCCGGTGGCATGCGCCAGCGGGTGATGATCGCGATGGCGCTGATGAACGACCCCGACGTGCTGATCGCCGACGAGCCGACCACCGCGCTCGACGCCCGGGTCCAGCGGCAAGTACTCGACCTGCTGGCCGAGTTGCAGCGCGAACACGGCACCGCGGTCCTGCTGGTCAGCCACGACCTCGGCGTGGTCGCGGGGACGGCCGACCGGACCCTCGTCCTGCGCAGCGGGGAGCAGGTGGAGTCCGCGCCGACCGCCTCGCTGCTGACTTCACCGCAACAGCCCTACACCCGGGCACTGGTGGGCGCGGCACTCACACTGGAGTCCGTACCGGGCACGCGCCTGGCGACAGTTGACGATCATTCACCTGCTTCCGCGTTCCCCAGCCGGACACCCCCGGCGTCCCCCCGGGACCGCCCGCTGGTCGAAGTGGAGGACCTCGCCGTCCACTTCCCCGGACCGCGGAGTCTCCGCCGCGGGCGGCGGGAGCCCGTACGGGCGGTGGACGGCGTGAGCCTGCGGATCGCCCCCGGCGAGACGCTGGGCCTGGTCGGCGAGTCCGGCTCCGGCAAGTCCACCACCTCCCGTGTGCTGGCCGGCCTCCAGCCCGCGACCGGCGGCCGGTTCCGGTACGACGGCGTGGACGCCACCGCCCCCGACCGGGCGCTGCGGCGGCGGCTCGGCAAGGAGATCCAACTCGTCTTCCAGGACCCGTACGCCTCGCTCAACCCGCGCCGCACCGTCGCCCAGACCCTCGACACACCGTTGCGCCTGCACACCGCACTGTCCGCCGGCGAGCGGCGCGAGCGGTCCGCCGATCTGCTGGAGCAGGTCGGCCTTCCGGCCGCGCACCTGGACCGGTACCCGCACGAGTTCTCCGGCGGCCAGCGCCAGCGGATCGGCATCGCCCGTGCCCTCGCGCCCTCCCCGCGGCTGATCATCGCCGACGAGCCGGTCTCGGCACTGGACGTCTCGGTCCAGGCCCAGGTGCTCAACCTGCTGATGGAGCTGCGCGAACGGCTCGGCGTCGCCTTCCTGTTCGTCTCGCACGACCTCGCCGTGGTGCGGCACGTCTGCGACCGGGTCGCCGTGATGCACCGCGGGCGGCTGGTGGAGTCCGCCGACCGGGACCGGCTGTTCGCCGCCCCGCACACCGACTACACCCGGGAGCTGCTGGCCGCCGCCCGCTGAAGCGTCGCGACGGCCGTCGGCCTGGCCATGGCCGTGACTGCGGCTGAGTGGTGTGCGGGACTACGGCTCGGGCTCGGGCTGCGGCCGGACGTCGGTGGCGAGCAGCGAGTAGACGTACATGTCCCGCCGCTCGTCGCCGACGGTCTGCCAGGCCCGCAGCAGCCCCTCCTGCCGGAACCCGGCCACCTCGGCGGTCCGCAGCGACCCGGTGTTCCACGGCTCGATGTACAACTCCAGCCGGGCCAGGCCGAGTTCGCCCAGCGCCCAGTCGGCCGCCGCCCGCAACGCCTGCCCCGCCACCCCTTGGCCGCGCGCCGAGGCCACCGTCCAGTAGCCGAGCGAGCCACGCCCGTCCTCCTTCGGCCAGAGGCCGAGGAAACCGACCGGCCGCTCGTCCGCGCGCCGCACGACCGCGAACGGGTAGGCGCCCCGCTCCGCCTTCGCCCACTGCCGTTCGACGAACGCGCGACCGGCCTGCTCGTCGTACTGCGCCGGGACGGTGGTCACCAGCGGGATGTACGGATCGGCGGCCGCCTCCCGGACGAGGTCCAGGTCTGTCATCCGCCAGGCGCGCAACGTGAACGCGTCACCGGCGTGGAGTGTCGGCAGGGCCAGGGGTTCGTGTTCCATGATCGGATCCTGCCACCGGCCGAGAGGAAGCGGTACCGAAAATGTCGACCCCCGCCACGCCCGTCAGCGACGACACCATCGACCACGAGCTCATCGCCGCCGCCGAGGACGTCGTCCACCGCTTCGCCCGCGGCGACAACCACACCGTCGCAGCCGCCGCCCGCAACGGGGATGGACGGATCGTCACCGCCCTGAACGCGTACCACTTCACCGGCGGCCCGTGCGCCGAGACCGCCCTGATCGGCGCGGCGGCCGGCCAGGGCGCGTACGACCTCCGCACCATCGTGGCCGTCGGCGACCAGAGCCGGGGCGTGATCCCGCCCTGCGGGCGCTGCCGCCAGGTGCTGCTCGACTACTTCCCCGACATCCGGGTGATCGTCGCCGCGGGCGGCGCCGTGCACACCGTGCCGGTCCACGACCTCCTCCCGCACGCCTACGTCTGGCCCGAGCAGCAGGACGAGGCGTAGGGCGAACAGGCCCTGGGCACCCGACCCGGGTGTTCGGCTGCGCGGCCGGCTGCGGGCGGGTTGGCGTACGGCGGTCGGAGAGATCGCCGGGCAGGGACTGCCCTCCAGCGGTCACCGACCGGAGGCCGGGAGCCGAAGGGGCCCACCGTGTCCGACGACCTGCCCATCGCCAAGATCGACCATGGCTTCGACCGCCTCGACGCCTACGGGGACAAACTGCTGACCGAACGCGACCACGTGCTGATGGGCCACGCGGTCGCCCGGTCACCGGGACACGCCGAGGGCTCTCCGGCCGAAGCGTTCCTGGCCGTCGCGGATGTCGACGGGAGCGGCACGGTCGACGCGGGCGAGTTCTTCGTCTTCCAGCGCGGGCACTTCGCCGGACTCTCCCGCGACGACGCGAACGAGGCCTTCCGCCGGCTCGACCGGGACGGCGGCGGGCGGCTCTCGGCCGCGGAGTTCGTGTCCGGGGTCATCGAGTTCTGGACCAGCCGCGACCCCGAGGCCCCGGGCAACTGGTGGGCGGGCAAGCCGCCGTTCGCCCGATGAGCAGCGGAGCGGCTTGTGCTGTGACCGGCGGCGTTCACCGGGGTGCGAGCCGAGCTGAGGTCTGAGCTACGGTGTGCACCAGTGACCGTGACGTGTTCGGGGGGAGCCGACATGGATGGTGTCGAAGTACCGGGCCCTGAGCCGGACTGGGAGGAAGCTCCCTCGCATCAGGGCGGGAAGCGCAACCCTGCGTTCCAGCAGAGCATGTGGGAGTTCGCCGCGAGCTCATTCCGCCCGGTGGCGGGGCTGCAGCCGCCACTGGAAGCGCTCGCCGCGCGATTGCGGCTGACCGTCGAACGGGGCTGGGAAGACCTCGGTTATGTGAACGTTGCCATGTTCCGCATCAGGAAGATGGACTTCGCTCTGAGTGAGCTCGAAGGAGCGCCTGCCCCCTACACGTTTGTCTGGGTGAGCCGCTCGGTGGAGGACGCGGAAGCGGCGCTCGACACCCTGCTCGGTGCTCTCGGCATCGGCCGCGAGGCGCTGGCATTCCGTGGCAGCCTGGAATCCGGCTTCGAGCACTGCAACGGCTGGCAAGGGTAGGTACCTGCTGCCCACCCGCCGCTCACGCGGCTTCGGTCAGTGGCCGCCCTCCCCGGCTGAGGCCCTTCTCGCAGCGGATACGGGCGCGCTCAAGCAGCACCACAACCGCCGTCCCCGCCCGTCCCTCCCCACGCACGGCCAACGATCACGGCGGACCGACGCGGCGCACGGCAAGATGGGCCCGTGTCGAAGAACCCCCCGGAGTCGATGCAGCACCATCTCCGCCAGCGCCTCAACCACCACGCCCGTGAGCGCTGGCCGCACGTGAACGCCATCACGGTCCGCTTCCGCTCCGGATTC
>NZ_JBEYVJ010000196.1:0-13246 GCF_040643935.1 Kitasatospora sp. NPDC047058
GGACCGGCTCCCGCCGGGGCGGGCGCCGGTCCCGCAGCGCCCGCCTCGTCGTCGCCCGCTCCGATGTCGACCGCCCCGGCGGACGGTCAGGAACCCGCGGGCACCGGGCGGACGAGCTCCTTCAGCACGTCCTCCATGGTGACCAGGCCGATGGCCGTCCCGTCGGCCTCGACCGCCGCCGCGAGGTGGGTGCCGGAGCGGCGCATCGCGGTGAGCACGTCGTCCAGCGGGGTGTCCGCGGGAACGCGGGCGATCGGCCGCAGCACGCGGGCGGGGAACGGCCGGTCCCGGGCGCCATCCTCCTCCAGTGCGTCCTTGATGTGCAGGTAGCCGGTCACCGTACGGTCCTCGGTGAGGACCGGGAAGCGCGAGTAGCCGGTGCGGGCGGCGAGCTGCTCCAGCTCCTCCGGCGTGGTGCCGGGGCGGGCGAAGACGATCCGCCCGCGCGGGGTGACCACCTCCGAGACCGGACGGGAGCCCAGCTCCAGCGCGTCCCGGAGCAGTTCGGTGTCGCGCTCGCTGAGCAGCTCGGCGTCGGAGGAGTCCTGGACCATCCGGGCCAGCTCCTCCTCGCTGAACACCGAGGCGACCTCGTCCTTCGGCTCGACCTTGAGCAGCCGCAGGATGCGGTTGGCGAAGGCGTTGATGGAGAAGGCGACCGGGCGCAGCGCCCTGGTCGCGGCGACCAGTGGCGGCACCAGCAGGTACGCGGCGCGCTCCGGCGCGGCCAGCGCGATGTTCTTCGGGATCATCTCGCCGAGCAGCATGTGCAGGTAGGTCGCGACGGTCAGCGCGATCACGAACGCGATCGGGTGGATCAGCGAGTCCGGCACGCCGACGGCGTGGAACGGCGGCTCCAGCAGGTGCGCGATGGCCGGTTCGGCGACCGCGCCGAGCACCAGCGAGGAGACGGTGATGCCGAGCTGGGCGGTGGCCAGCATCGCGGAGACGTGCTCCAGGCCCCAGATCACCGTCCGGGCGCGGCGGTCGCCGGCCTCGGCGCGCGGTTCGACCTGGCTGCGGCGCACCGAGATCAGCGCGAACTCGCCGCCGACGAAGAAGGCGTTGGTCACCAGGGTGAGCAGGCCGATGAGGAGCTGGACGACGGTCATCGGGTGCCCTCCCCGGACTCGGATCCGGATCCGGAACCGGAACCGGAACCGAAGCCGGAACCGGGACCGGAGCCGAAGCCGGAACCGGGACCGGAGCCGTTCTCGGCTTCCGCCTCGTCCCCCGGCTCGGGTCCGGTGATCCGCACCCGCTCGGCGACGTGGTGGGCGACGGCCATGACCTCGAGGAGCCAGCCGCCCGCCTCGACCCGGTCGCCCGGGACGGGGATGCGGCCGAGCCGGTCGGCGATCAGACCGGCCAGCGTCTCGTACGGGCCCTCGGTGTCCGGGATGCCGATCGTCTCCAGCTGGTCGGTGCGGGTGATGCCGTCCGCGTCCCAGCGGTGGCGGCCGTCCCGGCCCTCGCCGAGGTCGATCAGGTCCGCCAGTTCGGCCGGGTCGTGCTCGTCCACGACCTCGCCGACGACCTCCTCGACGATGTCCTCCAGGGTGGCGATCCCGGCCGTGCCGCCGTACTCGTCGATGACGACGGCCATGGTCTGCTCGCCGCGCAGCCGGTCCAGCAGGCGGTCGACGGTGAGCGTCTCGGGCACCAGCAGCGGCTCGGTCATCAGGTTCGCCACGGGGTGCAGGTGGCGCCGGTCCGCGGGGACGGTGAGCGCGTCCTTGATGTGGACGGCGCCGACCACCTGGTCGAGGTTGCCCCGGTAGACCGGGAACCGGGACAGGCCGGTGGCGCGGGTCAGGTTGGCGACGTCGGCGGCGGTGGCACGCTCCTCCAGCGCCCGGACGTCGACCCGCGGGGTCATCACGTTCTCCGCCGTCAGCTCGCGCAGGTTCAGCGAGCGGACGAACAGTTCGGCGGTGTCGGGCGCTATCGCCCCCGCGCGGGCCGAGTGGCGGGCCAGCGCGACCAGCTCCTGCGGGGTGCGGGCGGAGGCCAGGTGCTCGGCGGGCTCCAGGCCGAGCCGGCGCACCACGCGGTTGGCGGTGTTGTTCAGGTGGCCGATGAACGGCGAGAACGCGGCCGAGAACCAGTACTGCGGCCCGGCCACCACCTTGGCCACCGCGAGCGGCCGGGAGATCGCCCAGTTCTTCGGCACCAGCTCGCCGGCCACCATCAGCACCACCGTCGACAGCAGCACGCCGAGCAGGACGGAGACGGTGTCGGCGGCCCCGGCCGGCAGGCCGAGCGCGGTCAGCGGTCCGCGCAGCAGCGCGGCCACCGACGGCTGGGCGATCATGCCGATGACCAGGCTGGTGATGGTGATGCCCAGCTGGGCGCCGGAGAGCTGGAACGTCAGCCGCCCGACCGCCTTCAGCGCGGTGGCGGCGCCGCGCTCGCCGTTCGCGGCCGCCCGTTCCACCGCACCGCGCTCGACGGTGGTCAGCGAGAACTCGGCGGCGACGAACACCGCGCAGGCGGCGGTGAGCAGCAGGGCGAGGAGCAGCAGGAGCACTTCGGTCACCGTGCCACCCCCGCCCCGGCAGGTGAAGACGTCAGGGCAACAGCGGCACGGTGGGCACTGGGAGGCTCGTCCATCGCGGGGACCGCGACTCCTTTACGGCGTGAGGGTGATCGGTTCGAACGGGCGGCCGGGCCGCGGGGCCCGGCCGGTCGCTCTACAGGAGTGTAAAGGGTTCGCAAATCAAGACGGTGCAGGGCCGTCACGGTGTCCGGCCGTCAGCCGATCAGGTCGAGCGCCCCCAGGGCCCCGACCCCGCCCAGGGCCATGAAGACCGGCATCAGGATCTTGATCTCGACCCGGCTGCCGGCCCGGAACCGCATGCCCTTCGGCGGGCCGACCGGGTACCAGCGGCGGCGGCCGATCGGGATCGGCCACAGGACGGGGCAGCCGGAGACGGTCAGCGCGTCACCGATGCAGTGCACCAGCGCGCCGAGCACGATCGGCAGGCCCACCCACAGGTACTCCTGGCCGGGCTCGGTGAACAGCCAGGCGGCGCCGTTGCCGGGCTTGTCGAGCACCTCGACCAGCATCCACGCGCTGCACGCGCCGAGCAGCCAGACCAGCACGTCGCTGGAGACCCGGGCGTGCCGCCACAGCAGTCCCTCGATGGCCAGCACCATGTGGACGAAGAGCACCACCAGGACGCCCCACCGGCCGCCGTAGACGCAGGCCGCCGACGCGCCGGCGCCGCAGAGCACCGCCCAGACCCAGGTGTGGGTGAGCGTCCGGTGCCCGCCGGAGCGGCGCGGGTCACCCTTGCCGCGGGTCGACTTGTAGACCGCGTACGAGAGGTTGTCGATCACCTCGCACAGCGCGCGGGAGACCGGCCCGAAGGCGCGCGATATGGTCGCCGCCTTGTGGTCGAGGTCGGGTGCGAGGGCCGCTCCCGCGCAGATCAGGGCCCCTGCGAGCAGCACCGGCCAGGGCATCGGGTGGTCCCAGGCCGCCGCGGCCGCGCCCACCCCCAGCCAGGCCGCCGCCCCGGAAAGCGAGTGCGCCGGTCCCATCATCGCAACAACCATCCCTCGGTCGGCTCGGTCACCAGGCGCCCCTCGCGCCCGACGGTCCCGCAGCATATCGACTGACGATCATGCAACCCCACCCCCGTGTGCCCGGCTCGGCCGCCACTCTGCTCCCAGCACGCGGCCACACAGGTTCGTTCACGACCGGCGGTGGTGCACCCCGGGTCCCGGACGTCTCAGCTGACGCCCGGTGCGGGCGCCGGTCGATGGGCCCCTGTCAGAGGGCCCGCGTAGCCTGGCGCTTCGTCCTCGCCCCCGTTCCTCCCCCGCTGTGAAGGAGCCCTTCGTGACCGTCCCACCCCGGCCCGCCCGGCCGTCCGCCCCTTCCCCCGCCGCACGCCGGCCGCGCTGAGACCGGGGACGCGATGGGTTTCCTCGGGATGTGGGTCCTGGCTCCGCTGCCGGACGAGGCGGTGCCGGACGTGGCGGCGGTGCTGCGCCCGCCCGTCGAGGAGCAGCGCTCGCGCGAACGGACGCAGGAGCTCTGGCGGCACTGGTGCGCGGCACCCGACCGGGTCGCCGGGCTGCGCCGGGTCGGCCACGGCCGCGGCCGGACGATGACCCTGGACGCCGACAGCGAGGCGTTCCAGGAACTCTCCGGCGCCTGCCCGCTGGCCGGGTACGACCAGGAGATCTACGCGGCGCTGGACCGGCTCCCCGCCCGCTGGCAGCGCCTGGCGCTGGCCGCCGGCTGCAGCAAGGGCTACCCCGCCGCCGCCCTGGCGCACGGCCTGGGCCCGGGCCGGTTCGCCGCACTGCCGGGCTGGTTCGGCGACATGCTGCTGACGGCGCAGCAGGTCCGCACCGCCCTGCCGGCCGTGGAGCGGGCACTGACGCTGCCCCCCGGGGAACGCCGCGCGGCCGAGGCCCGCACGGTGGAGTGGCTCTGCGAGAGCGGCGACGGCCACCCCCGCGAGGCGGCCGCGATGCTGGACGGCGTGCTGCCGCTCTGGCGGGCCGCCGCGGCCGAGGGCGCCGGCCTCCTCGGCGCCATGTTCGTCCCGTGACCCGCCCCCGGCCCGGCCCCTCCCGGCACGGCGGGCCACCCGGCCCGCGCCCGTGACACCCACCGGGGCGCGGCCTCGACGGACGCCGGATGGCACAGGTCCGCACCTTCGGTGGCACCGGAGAGGCGTCATTCAGGTGCCACCGCGCGCCAATCCGATCGCCCGGGACACCTCCGGCATGCCTGGCGCCACCGTGACCCGCCTCGACACCTGCGCGTTTCACCAGCCCAGAGCGGACATTCGCCACCATGTCGACCCAGGTGGCGCGACCCAGGCTTGCCATGGCGCCATAGTGGTGCCATCATGACCGCATGGACCTCACCCCGTATGTCGACACCCTCCGCCGCGAACTCGCGGTGGCTGCCGAAGCCGGCGGCGAAGACGCCCGCGAGCTGGCCGAGAGGCTCACCGCCCCTCTGGAGTCGGTGACCCGGCTGACCATGCTCAACGTGCTCTCCGCCGCGATGGACGAGATCACCCGTGAGCTCGCCCCCGGTTCGGTCGACGTACGGCTGCGCGGGCTGGACCCGGACTTCGTGGTGACGCTGCCGCCCACCGCCGGCGGCACCGCCGCGGAGCCGGCCGCCCCGCTCGAACCGCTCAAGGCCCCGGCCCCCGCCGACGGCGACGAGGGCGGCACCGCCCGCGTCAACCTGCGGCTGCCGGCCCACCTCAAGGCGCGCGCCGAGGAGGCCGCGAACCGCGAAGGCCTGTCGGTCAACGCGTGGCTGGTGCGGGCCGTGTCGGCCGCGGTCGAGGGCGGCCCGCGGCCGCGCACGCCGGAGCGGACCCAGACCATCGGACAGAGCATCACGGGCTGGGTGCGCTGACCGCACCCGCACCGGCGCCACCTCACACACCCACCACGTCCCACCAGCGGGGACGCCACCAAGGCCAAGAGGACGGTACAGCCATGCCTTCTTTCGACACTCCCGAACCGATCTCCGTCACCGCCCACGTGGAGGCCGGCTCCATCCGCTTCACCGCGGTGGACCGCCCCGACACCGTCGTCGGGGTGCAGCCCCGCGAACCGAAGAAGGACCAGGACGTGCGGGCCGCCGAGCAGACCGAGGTCGCGTACGCGGGCGGCGTCCTGAGCATCCGGACGCCCAAGCCGCGCTACCTCGTCGGGCGCACCGGCACCGTCGACGTGACGGTCGAGCTGCCCACGGGCTCGCACGTCGACGTGACCGGGGCCTGGGCCCAGGTGCTGGGCGAGGGCCGGCTCGGCGAGGTCCGGGTGAAGACCTCGACCGGTGACGCCCGCCTCGACACGACCGGTCCGTTGAAGCTGACCGCCTCGCACGGCTCGATCACCGTGGACCGGGTCGAGGGCCCGGCCGAGATCACCACCAGCTCCGGCAGCCTGCGGATCGGGACCCTCGGCGGCGACGCCGTCCTGAAGAACTCGCACGGCACGACGACCGTCGGCACCGCGGCCGGGGAGCTGCGGGTCAGCGGCGCCAACGGGGACATCGAGATCCGGCGCGCCGAGGCCTCGGTCGCCGCGACCACCGCGCACGGCACCCTGCGCGTGGGCGACGTGGTCCGCGGCAGCGTCCAGCTGGAGACCTCCTACGGCGCGATCGAGGTCGGCGTCCGGCAGGGCACCGCCGCGTGGCTCGACGTCAGCTCGACCGCCGGGCAGGTGCGCAACACGCTCACCACCTGGGAGGCCCCCGAGGAGACCGAGGAGACCGTCGAGGTCCGCGCCCGCACCCGGTACGGCAACATCGACATCCTGCGCGCCAAGTCCTGATCCGGTGCTGCGGCCGGCCGACCGCAGCACCGGCCCCCCGCCGCACGCATCAGTAGACGTCGCGGACGTAGCGCTTGTCGGCGGCGAGCTGCTTGACGTGGACGGCGGCCTCCTCCTCGGTGAGGCCGCCGTGGGCCCGGGCGATCTCGCGCAGCGCCCGGTCGACGTCCTTGGCCATCCGTGAGGCGTCCCCGCAGACGTAGAAGTGGGCGCCGTTCCGGAGCCAGTCCCACAGCCGGGGGCCGTGCTCGCGCATCCGGTCCTGGACGTAGACCTTGTTCCGCTGGTCGCGGGAGAAGGCGAGGTCGAGGCGGTCCAGGTGCCCCGACGCCCGGAACGCGGCGAGTTCCTCGCGGTAGTAGAAGTCCGTCGCCTCCCGCTGCTCGCCGAAGAACAGCCAGTTCGGCCCGGTGTGACCGGCGGCCCGGCGCTCCTCCAGGAAGCCGATGAAGGGGGCGATGCCGGTGCCGGGGCCGACCATGATCATCGGTGCGGCGGGGTCGGCCGGGGGCCGGAAGTGCGGGGAGCGCTGGACGAAGACGGGCACCGGCCCGTCGTCCGCGTGGTCGGCGAGGTAGGTGGAGCAGACCCCGTTGCGCGTGCGCCCGGAGTCGTTGGGGTAGCGGACCACGGACACCGTGAGCCGCACCTCGTCCGGGTGGGCGAGCGGGCTGGACGATATCGAGTACAGCCGCGGCTGAAGGCGCTTCAGCACGCCGGCCCACTCCTCGGCGCGGGCCCGCACGGGCAGCGCACCGACCAGGTCCACCGCCTGCCGGCCCCAGCTCCACTTGGCCAGCTCCCCCGTGTTGTCCGGGCGCAGCAGCCGCCTGAGCTCGCGGTCGCCGGAGCGCTCGGCCACGAAGCGCAGCAGGTCCGGGGTGACCCTGGCGATCTCCAGGCGGCTCCGCAGCGCGTCGGCGAACGGGATCTCCCCCGCGTCGCCGAGGGTGACGGTCTCGTCCGGGTCGATCCCGGTGACCGCGAGCCATTCGCTCACGAGCCCGGGGTGGTTGACCGGCCAGACGCCGAGCGCGTCGCCGGCCTCGTAGACCAGGTCGCCGTGGTCGCCCCCACGGGTGTCGAAGGCGAACTGCCTGACCTCCTTGGCGGAGCCCGGGAGGCTGAGGAGCCGGTTGCCGATCAGCAGCGTGCCGAAGGGTGAGCTCCTGGAGTAGCCGGGCCTTCCCGACGAGGCCGACGGCCCGGCGGCCGGGGTCGACGGGGGGGCCGGGGTGGCCGGGGTGGCCGGCGTGGACGCGGTAACCGGGGTGGCCGGATCCGCCGGAAGAGCCGCTGCGGCGGTGGCCGTCGCCTGCTCGGCCAGGGCCGAGACGACCTGGTCGAGCCACCGGTCGGCCGCCTGCCCGTAGTCGGGCTCGCAGTCGGTCCGGGGGGCGAGCCGGACGGCGCCGAGCTCGCCGAGGCGCTGGTCGAGGCGGCGGCCGTGGCCGCAGAAGTCGTCGTAGGCCGAGTCCCCGAGGGCGAGGACGGCGTAGCGCAGCGCGGCGGCGTCCGGGAGGCCGTCCGCCGTGAGGCGGTCCCAGAACGCCGACCCGTTGTCGGGCGCCTCACCGTCGCCGAAGGTGCTGGTGATCAGGAGGACCGGGGTCCCGGCCGCCAGCGTGTCGGGCCCCGCCTCGTCCATGCCGAGCAGCAGCGGCTGCCAGCCCTCGGCCGCCAGGCGGTCGGCGGCCCCGGCGGCGACCTCCTCGGCGTTACCCGTCTGGGAGGCCCACAGCACGGCCACCGCGCGCGCCGGTGCCGGCGGCTCCTGGACGGCCGTCGCTCCGCCGGGCAGCAGCGGGGCCGCCCGGGTTCCGAGCCCGGAGGCGCCGAGGCCGGGGACCGCGGTGCCGGAGACCACGGTGCGCGAGTACGTCCCGGCCAGCACGCCGTTGATCCATCCGGCCCGCTCCGGGTCCAGCGGCGCCCCGGCCGGGAGGACGGGCACGGTGGCGGCCTGCGGCGGCACGGACTGCAGTCCGGCGAGGAAGCCAGCGACGTACGTCCGCTCGGCCGTGGTCAGCGCGGGCGGCGCGAGGTCGGCGACGCCGAGGATCGCCGCGAGAGCCCTCACCGGCTCGGCCGACTCCGCAAGAGCCGGCACCGCGAGGCCCGGCTCACGCGGAGCCGGGACGTCCCCGCCGGCCGGGGCGCCGACGGAGTCCCCGGCCGCGGGCTCCACGGCGGCGGGCGCCGCGACCGCGCGGAGCGCGACGGCGCAGACCTTGAACTCCGGCTGGAAGGAGATCGGGTCCACCGCGTCGCTGGTCACGGCGTTGATGCTGAGGTACTCGCCGAAGAGGTCGTTCCAGTGGAACGGCGCGAAGCAGTCCCCCGGCCGGACCCGGTCGGTGACCACGGCCGGCAGCACCGCCCGGCCGCGCCGGGAGGCGATCTCCAGGTGGTCGCCCTCGGCGATGTCCAGCGCCTCGGCGTCCCGCGGGTGGACCTCCACGAAGGGGCCGGGGTTCAGCTTGTTGAGCTTGGCGACCTTGCCGGTCTTGGTGAGGGTGTGCCACTGGTGCTGCAGGCGGCCGGTGTTGAGCACGAACGGGTAGTCGTCGTCCGGCAGTTCGGCGGCCGGGAGGTGCGGCCGGGCGAAGAACGCGGCGCGGCCGCTCGGGGTCGGGAAGGCCAGCCGGGGCCGGCTGCCGTCCGGGCGTTCCAGCAGCGCCTGGCTGACGCCGTCGTTGAGGTAGCGGACGGGGTTGCGGTCCGGCCCGTCGACGCGTGCCGCGGGCCACTGCACGGGGGTCTCGCGCAGCCGCTCGTACGTGACGCCGCGCAGGTCCCAGCCGGTCTTCGGGTTCCACGCCCGCTTGATCTCCTCGAAGACCTCCTCGGCGCTCGCGTACCCGAAGGCGTCCCCGAAGCCCAGCTCGCAGGCGATCCGGTCGATGATCTGCCAGTCCGGCAGCGCCTGCCCGACGGGATCGGCGGCCGGCCGGGCCAGCGTCAGGTTGCGCTCCGAGTTGACCAGCACCCCCTCGGCCTCGGCCCACATCGCGGCGGGCAGCACCACGTCGGCGTACGCGTTGGTCTCGGTGTCGGCGAACACGTCCTGGGTGATGACGAGTTCGGCGGCCTCCAGACCGGCGATGACGGTCTTCCGGTTGGCGACCGAGGCGACCGGGTTGGTGCAGATGATCCAGCACGCCTTGATCGCGCCCTCGGCCATCCGCTCGAACATCTCGATGGTGCCCCGGCCGACGTCGGTGCGCAGCGTGCCGGCGGGCAGGCCCCAGAGCTCCTCCGTGAAGGCCCGGTCCTCCGGGTCCAGCACCGAGCGCTGGCCGGGCAGCCCGGGCCCCATGTAGCCCATCTCCCGGCCGCCCATCGCGTTCGGCTGGCCGGTGAGCGAGAACGGGCCGCTGCCGGGGCGGCAGATCGCGCCGGTGGCCAGGTGCAGGTTGACCAGGGCGTTGGTGTTCCAGGTGCCGTGCGTGGACTGGTTGAGCCCCATCGTCCAGCAGCTCATCCACTCGCCCGCCTCGCCGATCAGCCGGGCGGCCGCGCGGATGTCCTCCTCCGGGATCCCGGTGACCTCGGCGACCTTCGCCGGCGGGTAGTCCCGCAGGAAGTCCGGCATCGCCTCCCAGCCGTCGGTGAACTCCGCAATGAACTCCGGGTCGGTGTGGCCGTTCTCCACCAGCAGGTGCAGCAGCCCGTTGAGCAGCGCCAGGTCCGTACCAGGTCTGATCTGCAGGAAGAGGTCGGCCTTGTCGGCGGTCGCGCTGCGGCGCGGGTCGACCACGATGAGCCTGGCGCCCGCCTTGACCCGGTCCATCATCCGCAGGAACAGGATCGGGTGGCAGTCGGCCATGTTGGAGCCGATCACGAAGAAGACGTCCGCGTGGTCGAAGTCCCGGTACGAGCCGGGCGGCCCGTCCGCGCCGAGCGACAGCTTGTAGCCGCTGCCGGCGCTCGCCATGCACAGCCGGGAGTTGGACTCGATCTGGTTGGTGCCGACGAAGCCCTTCGCCAGCTTGTTCGCCAGGTACTGGGCCTCCAGCGTCATCTGGCCCGAGACGTAGAACGCCACCGCGTCCGGCCCGTGCTCGTCGAGGACGGCCCGCAGGCGCCGTGCGGTGGCGGAGATCGCGGCGTCGACGTCGGCCGGTACCGCCTCGGCCCCGCGCCCGGTCCGCAGCAGCGCCGTGCCGAGGCGCCCGGGAGCGGCGAGCATGTCCCCGGTGGTCGCACCCTTGGTGCACAGCCGTCCGGCGTTGGCGGGGTGGCTCCGGTCCCCCGACGCCTTGACCACCGTGCGTCGCCCCGCCGCCCCGTCGGCCACGTCGAGCACCACCCCGCAGCCGACGCCGCAGTACGAACAGACGGTCCTCACGGTCCTGGCAGGCTTCGGGCTCGGTGCCGGCACCACGGCTCCCTCTCAGGTCGCGCCTCGTCATCGCCGGCCCAGGCCGCTGCGGGCCCGCGCCGTCCGACGGTGGGGAGTCCCACCACCGGCACCGTAGGAAGACGGCATTACCGAGAGATCACGAAGTCCGCGCCGCGACGTAAACCCCACCGCACACCCGACGCCCCCGGGCGTGAGCACCCGGCCGGCCGGCGGGACGGATCGCCGGACCGGGGCGCCGTGCCGACCGCGGTGCGGTGCGCGCCGCGGGTGCCCGGCCCGTACGCCGGTGCCGGGCCCTCGCCGAGCCCGGCACCGCGCGACAGCTGCTAAGGCGTGTCCGGCACGCCTCTAGACGTGGGCCTGCTGTCGGTGCGTCCCCGCCGTCAGGGCCCAGATGATGAAGACGTCGATCGCGATCAGGACGATCGCCCAGAACGGGTAGTAGGGCAGCCACAGGAAGTTGACGATCATGTTCATCCCCACGGCGACCACACCGACGATCCGTGCCCACATCGCACCGGTGAAGAGCATGAAGCCCGTCACGATGATCACGATGCCCAGGATGAGGTGCAGCCAGCCCCAGCCGGTGACGTCGAACTTGTAGACGTAGTTACCGGTGATGACGTAGCGATCGTCGTTGACGATGGCACCGATCCCCTCAAGGGCCGCCATCGTTCCGCCGAAGATCATCATGCAGGCCGCGAAGGTGGTCCAGCCGGTCGCGAACGGCTTCCGGCTGACGTGAGAACCCTCTGGTGCTGCGCTGACATTGCTGGCCATGATCGGGCTCCTTCGCAGAGATCCGTCGCCCGTTTCCGTGCGACCCGGCCGGAGGCCTACATGACCAAGTTGCCACGGCGGTGATCGTTCGGCGACTCCAGCGTTCCCCGGGGGCCGCCTGCTCGACGGGGAGGCGCAGCCGGACGGGTCAGGCGGGTGGTGCCGCCGGCCCGGGCCGTGCTCCGGGCGGGGGCGCGCCGGGGAGCCGGGCGAGCCGCAGCGTGCCGACGTAGGCGACCACGACGGCGACGATCACCAGCGGCATCACGGTCAGTCCGTCCGCGCCGAGCAGCAGGCTGGCCAGCATGACGGAGGTCAGGGGCAGCTTCAGCATGGCCACCGCCATCGCGCCCATGCCCATGGCGAATCCGGCGGTGGTGCCCAGGCCGGGCAGATGGGAGAGGGCGAGGCCGCCCGCCGCGCCCGTGAACACGGCGGGGAAGACCGGGCCGCCGCGGAAGGCGCTCATCGAAACGCTGTAGGCCAGCGACTTGCACACCAGCAGGGCGACCAGGGTGGCCGCGGTGTACCCGGCGCTGCCGTCCAGCAGCGGGCCGAGCGCGTCCTGGCCGGAGAAGAGCACTCCGGTGACCGGCCGGTCGGTGAGCTCGGCGTACACCAGGGCGGTCACGCCGACCACCAGGCCCGCCAGGACGGTGAGCGGCAGCCGGTGGCGGTCGACCAGGTCCTGCATGGCCAGCGCGGAGCGGCGGATCGCCTCGCCGAGCAGCGCGGCGAGGACGCCCACGACGAGCGCCCAGCCGAACTCGCCCAGGGTGGGGCGGCCGGCGGGCGGCGCCTGGTTCAGCGCCAGCGAGTAGGTGCCGAGCCCGGTCCAGCTGCCGAGACCGGTGAAGATCAGCGATCCGATGCCCGAGGAGAGCAGGCCGGGCACCAGCAGCACGCCCATCATCGGGCCGCCCACCCCGGAGGCCTCCATCAGCAGGAAGGCGCCGACCAGCGGGGAGCCCAGCAGCTCGCTGATGGCCGCGAAGCTGCCGGCCGCACCGATCACGGCGACGGAGCTCGGCGGGGCGCCGCGTTTCAGCAGCCTGGCCACGCCGACGGCGAGCCCGCCGCCGAGCGCGATCAGCGGGGCCTCCGGGCCGAGGACGACACCCAGGCTCAGCGAGGTGATCGCGGCGATCGCCACCCCGGGCACGGTGGCGAACGAGGGGGTACCGCCGGTCTTGAGCCCTTCGGCCGGCCGGTGGCCGCCCTCACCCGGCAGGTACCGGATCGTCAGGGCGACCAGCACGCCGGCCACCGCGAGCGGCGGGATCGCCCACCAGTCGGGGGTGCCGTGGAAGCCGAGGCCCTTCGGCAGGTCGGTGTAGACCAGCGACTGGAGTTCGGAGACCAGGGCGAGGAAGCCGAACGCGCCGGCCGAGATCGGGACACCGAGCAGTGCCGAGAGCACCAGCACCGACACGTATCCGCGGCTGCGGACGATCGCCAGCGGGTTCTGCGGCGCTGCGGCGGCCCCGATGGGCTCCGCGGGCGGTCCGGCCGGCATGTGCATCGTCTCCTCGGCGTCTGGCCCGACCGGAACGCCGGTCGTAGGGGGCCTGGGTCTGGTCGGTGGGTCGGGGCCGCTCGGCCCGGCCCTCCGTGCTGCCCGGCTGGGCGGCACCCGGCCGCCCGGCGGCCGGTGCGCGTCCGTCCCTGGCATCATCGCGGGCGCGGGCGGTTCCGTCGGCGGTCAGTGCGGGGATCGCGGTGAACATCCCGCCGAGCTGCTCGCGCAGCACCGGGTTGTCGATGTGGCCGCCC
>NZ_JBEYVJ010000197.1:0-13238 GCF_040643935.1 Kitasatospora sp. NPDC047058
GCCGCGGATTGCGGCGGGCGGGCGATGGGTTAGCCGCGGGTGGGCAGGTGGAGGGTGAGGGGGCGGGTGCCGGCGGTGTCCTCGATCCAGCCCAGCGCCCGGCCGGGGGCGGCGGCGGTCTCGGCGAGGGGCCGGCGGGTGTCGAACAGGCCGCCGGTGAGGGCGAGGCGGGCGAACTCCTCCACGGCGAGGTCGCCCTGGTGCAGGCCGGGGATCTGGCGGGCGGGGTAGGCGAGGACCAGGTGGTGGCCGGTGGCCCAGCCGAGGATGGAGATCTCGCGCAGCAGTCGGAAGGTGTCGCGGTGCTCGGCGGCGAGGGCGTGGGCGTTCTCCACGACGAGGAAGCGGCGGTTGGTGAGGTAGACGGAGTTGGCCTCGTAGGCGGCCTGCATCTCGGCGGCGAAGTCCTTGATGGCGGCGTGGATCGCCTCTGGGTCGGTGTGCAGGAACTCGGCCGCCAGGCCCGTGGGCAGGCTCTGGGACCTGGGGTCGATGACGTCGACCCGCAGGCCCCGCGCCGCAAGGGTGGTGGTGATCAGGCCGGTGACGCCGGTGGCGGCGCGGCCGGCGAGGGAGGCGACGAGGAAGTGCGGGTCGCGGGTGAAGTCCCACTCGACGGCCTGCCCGGCCTCGGGGGTGTCGCCGAGCGGGATCGGCGCGTACGGGTCGCCGGAGATCTGGGACGCGGGGAGGGGGTTGGTGCCGGTCATCGCGGGTCGGTTCCTCAGTTTCAGCGGGCGGTGTGGGTACGGGCGTTAGTGCGACCGGTGGCGTGGCCGCGGTGGTTCTTCGGGGTGTCCTGCTGGTCGCGCCAGCGGACGACCTGCTTGGTCTCGGCGCCGACGCGGCGGGCGATCTCGGCCATCGGCACGTCCAGGCGGAGCATGTGGACGGCGGCCAGGTGCTGCTCGGCCTCGTTCAGGCCGGTGACGGGCTCGCCGTTGATGGCCCGCTCGACGGCGATGTGGTCGACCAGCTGGCCGCCGGTGCGGGCGGCGGTGCGGGTGGTGGAGACGTAGTGGCGGGTGCGGGCGGCGGGGCGGTAGATCGTGGGCATCGCTGGTTCTCCTTCCGGAGGTGGGGCCCGGCCCGGCGCTCGGCCGGGCCGGGCCAGGTGGTGGGTCAGGCCGCCCGCAGGCTCGGGGTGCCGGTGGTGGGGTTGAGCAGGTGCGCCCAGTCGGCGCGGATCTGGGTGCGGTCGCCGAACGGGGCGCCGGCGTCGGGGCGCAGGTCGATGCGCACGGGCATCTGGAGGCCGAGGAAGTCGGCGCCGACGGCGACAACGAGCGGCTTGTCCGGCCCGGCGGACCACAGGGTGACGGGGGTGTAGCGGTCGGCGGCCTTCTGCCAGCGCGCGAGGTAGGCGGGGTTGAAGCAGGCCGTGCTGGTGAGCTTCGGTTCGGCCTCCAGCGCGGTGGCGAAGACCGGCTGCCACTTCGGGAACTTCGCGGCGAGCGTCGCGTTCGCGGACAGGCGCAGGGTCCGGCCCTCCAGGGCGAACAGCAGCCCGCCGTCCGGGTCGGGCCCGGTGGGCGCCTCGTAGGTCAGGCGCAGGCCGTGACCGGCGCTGCGGGCAGGGATCAGGGCGCGCAGGGCCTTCAGGTCACTGCGGTCCAGCAGCGCCTGCCAGTCGGCGCTCTCGCCGGTCTCCTCGGCCGGGCGGCGGGTGACGGCGAAGGTGTAGCGGTCGGTGGCCGCGGCGACGAGCTGGCCGCCGGTGAGGGCCAGGTGGATGCCGGTGAGGACGGGGAGGGTGTCGTCGGTGCCGATGTGCGGGGCGAGCTGGGCGATGAGGCGCGGCAGGTCGTTGATGACGATGGACACGGTTGTCTCCTCCGATTCAGAACAGGGCGTCGGGCTCGGCGGGCGGGGTGTCGGCCTCGGCGGCGCGGCGGGCCCGGCTGCGGGAGGCGTCGTGGCAGGGGGCGCACCAGGCGGTGAGGGCCTGCTTGGGCAGGGCGGCGGCCTGGTGGGCGGGCCAGAGCAGCTGGGCGGGTTCGGCGGGGGCGGCGAGGAGTTCGGCGCCGGGGCGGTGTTCGCGGGGGCAGCGTCCGCCGTCGGCCTTGTGGGTCTTGCCGCAGGTGCCGCGGCACTGGCAGCGACCGGAGGCGGCGGCCATGACGGCCTGCCACAGGCCGGTGTCCGCGAGCGGGGCGGTGCGGGCGGTCATGAGGTCCACCCCGTGGCCAGCTCCTGACCGGTGATGGCCTCCACCAGGGCGGAGACGAGGAGTTCGGCGACGTTGGAGGTCACCGCGTTACCGAACTGCCGGACCTTCTCGCGCTTGTTGCCGATCACCACGTAGTCGCGGTGGAAGGTCATGGCGGCGCCGATCTCGTGCGGCTCCAGCATCCGGAACAGCACCTCGTCCACGTCCGCCTCGGCGTGGCCGCCCGCGGCGAGGGCGTAGCGGTCGCGGGTGGTCAGGGTGCCGACCGGTTCGCCGACCGGGCGGGCGGTGCCGTTGCCGTAGTACGGGGTGAGCAGCGCCGACCAGTCGACTGCGGTGGACGCGGGAGGGAGGGTCAGGCCGTGGTGGTTGCCGGAGGCGGTGACCGTGGCCAGCGCGTTCAGGACCGGGCGGGCATCCGAGGAGCCGCCGCGCAGTTCGGTGATGAACGGCAGCCACGCCAGGCCGGTCTCGTTGCGGGCGGTCTGGGTACGCATCGGCTCCCCGACGTGGCCAGCGGCCTTGCCATCGCGGCCCTCGGTAGGCACCAGCAGCGGCGGGATCGCGAGGCCGTCGTTCTCGCGAGTGGTGCGGGTGGGGGCCGGAGCGGTGACCGGCATGGCCTCGGTGCGCCAGGTGCCCCCGGCCGGCGCCAGCAGGGGCGTGCCGAACTTGCGGATCCCGGCCTGGATCCGTTCGCGGGTGGCTGCGGCGTAGGGGGTGAAGGTCTTGGTGGGCTTGCCGTCGCCGATCCGGCGCCCGGTCAGCGACCAGTCGATGATGCTGGCGGCCGGGACGACGGGCGGCTCCACGATGGCGTTGCGGCACGTCACCCGCGGGCAGCGGTAGACGTACTGCTGGCGGTAGCGGCCCATGTCGGCGCCCGGCTTCTTGAAAACCTGCACCGCGCGAACCCACTGGTCGCAGGCGGCGCACCAGGCCTGGGGGCGCAGCCACTTGTCCCAGTCCGGGGTGCGGCCAAGGTCGGCGCGCCAGTAGGCGAGGTAGAGGCGGTCACGGGACTGCGGGGCGACCGGGGTGGTGGCGGGGCGGGCGTGCATGGAGTTGAGGGCGATCAGCCGCGTGCGGTAGCCGGGGCCGACCTGGCGGACCTCCTGGACGAACGCCGACCAGAGGTCCCAGGCGCGGACGTCGATGACGTTCTCCACGACTCCGGCCAGGACCGGCTTGCCGCGGCCGGCCATCGCCTCCAGGTAGCGGGGCACGTCCCACATCAGGGCGCGGGAGCGGTCGGTGGCCTCGTCGGGGAGGGTGTCGCCGAACAGGTCAGGCTGCTTGTCGAAGTCGCGCTTCTTGCCGCGGGCGTTGCTCCACTTCGGGCACTCCGGGCTGGCCCAGAACAGGTCGGCGGCGGGGAACTTGGCGACGTCGGCGTCGTGCAGGTCGCCCAGGAAGTGGTCCGCGTCGGGAAAGTTCGCGGAGTGGGAGGCGATCGCCTTGTCCCAGTGGTTGGCGGCCAGCACCGGGCGCACGCCCAGCACCCGCTCGGCCCCGGCCGAGGAGCCGCCGGCGCCGCAGAAGAAGTCGATGTAGGTGAACACCTCACGCCCCCCAGGCGGTCAGCTCGTACAGGTCGGACAGGGCGGTGATCGGCAGGACCTCGCGGAAGCCGATCTCGTCCTCCACCGCCACGCGCGGCGGGCAGGCGTGGCGCTCCAGCACCAGCAGCCGCAGGGCCGGGGCCTCGTCCGGGTCCACGCCGGGGCGCAGGCTCCAGGTCTGGCCGGGGGCGGCCAGGGCCAGGGCCTCACCGTCGGCGACCCGCTCGCACGCCACGCGCAGGGCGACGTCGGCGGGCAGGTGGTCGACGCGGACCAGGCGCTCAGCGAGAGCGGCGATGTGGGCGGCGGCGCGCTCGGGTCCGGCCACGAGGTCGAGGGCGGTCATCGGGTCACCTGCCGGGCGGTCAGGAGGCCGGCCTCGTGACGGTCCCCGACGGGGTTCGTGGACAGGGCACCGGTGAGGGCGTCCCAGAGCAGCGGGCGGTCCTCTGCGTCGGGGTCGACGAGGGTGACCTGCCAGGCGCCGCGCATCTGCCGCACGGCCGCCTCCCCGGCGCCGTTCCACTCGCGGGAGGGGTCGTGGGGGCGGCCGAACCAGGTGACGGGCCTGGAGTCGCGGGTGGTGACGGGGATGCCGTCGTGCCGCAGCGACGGGCCGGCCGGGTGGTAGACGCTCAGCAGGAGGGCGTGGGCGTTCGCCGCGGCGCACAGGCGCTCCAGCACCGCCTCGTCGGTGACCCAGCCGGTGACCGCCGGGCGCTGGCTCCACAGGTGGCTCTCGCGGAGCAGGCCGGCGAAGCCGGGCTGCGAGGCGGTGGTGACGAACCCGGCGCCGTTGGCCAGCAGCAGGGCGGCCATCAGCCGCGGGCTGGTGGTGGTCTCCTCGGAGGGGCCCCACCCGGGCTGGTAGCCGGGGCGGGAGGCGATGCGGCCCCGCAGCCACTGCGCGGTGAGCGCGCCGAGGTCGGCGGCGGTGCGGGCCCTGTCCCAGGGCTGGAGCGCGGTCACCGGGTCACCTCCCAGTGGTCCCGGTCGTCGCCGGTGATCCGGTAGTCCTGCTGCTGGGCAAACAGGGCGCGCTCGGCGCGGGCCCAAGTGCGAAGGGCGGCCTCGGTGCCGGGGCGCGGCTCCAGCAGGGCCTCGGCAAGCGGCAGCAGCGCGGTGACGGCCCAGGCGAGGGCGGCCCGGTCGTCCTGCGCCGACTCCTCCTCCTGGAGCGGCCGGTGGGCGCGGGCGAGGATCGTGCGGATCTCCTCCAGGTCGACGCCGACCGGCGACGCGGGGAGGAGGTCGGCCAGCTGCTCGCGCATCCGGTCCGCCTGGTCGCGGGCGGCGTCCCGCTCCAGCACGGCGGCGCCGTACTCGGCGGCCAGCGCCGCCTCCCGGCGCTCGGCGGCCACCCGGCCGAGTTGAGCGGTGTGCAGGTCGTCCGACAGCCGGGTCTGGCTGCGGATCAGGGCGGCGATGTCGGCGAGGGCCCCGGTGTAGGCGGCGACCAGGTTGTCCGCCGCGTCGCCGAGGTCGAGCTGGGCGGCGGGAGTTGCGGGCCGCTCGAAGAGTGTGGTCATCTCGGGTGTGCTCCTTCGGGAGTTGAGTGGGGCGCGCCCGTGCTGTCCAGGCGATGGGGCGCGCCCCGCGTCGTTCAGCGGGTCTTGGTGTCCAGGTCGCGCAGCAGGGTGCGGGCCTCGGCGACGGCGGGCAGTTCCGGCAGGCCGGCCTTGAACAGAGCGTCGGTGTCCAGCTGCGGCAGGTTCGTGCCCGTGCCGAGCTGCTGGCGGTGCCAGATCGCCTCGGCCAGCGCGGAGGCGTAGGCGGTGGCCTCGCGGGCGACCTCCACCCGGGCGTTCGACTCGATCCCGGCGATCCGCAGGTCCGCGGTGCGCTCCAGCTGCCGCACCTCGATGTCGTTGGCGTGCGCGGTCGCCGTCCGGCGGTCCTCGCGCCAGTAGCGGGCCGCCAGCGCGTACACGGCGGCGGTCGCCAGCAGCCACAGCAGGATCGGCAGGGCCAGGCCGTCGGAGTACGCGGCCACCCCGCACACCGCCGCCGCGCCGGCCGCCGCGTAGCAGGTGGTGGTGAGCAGGTCGGAGCCGTTGACGTACTTGGCGCTGACCGTGCCGGCCGCCGCGGCGCCGAGGGCGAGGGCGCCCATCAGCACGGCGTCGCCGAAGCTGTGGCGGGCGCCCTGCTCGGACCAGACGCGGGCGGCAATCAGGATCGTGCTGGTGGTCAGGCCCGGCGCGTACCGGGTCGCGTACCAGGTGGCGTCCCGGTGCTGACCCGGGAGGGTGCTGTCCGTCATGATGGGGGCCTCTCTTCGAGTCGGGCTTGCTCGGCGTCGGGGAGTTGGGCCCGGGGCGGGCGGCTGGTTTTGCGGCCTGTGACGCCCGCCCCGGGGCGCGGTCAGGTGCAGTGCCGGGCCTCGACGCTGATCGGGTCCGGCGTGATGCGGGCGCCGCGCCGGGAGCGGACCGCGTGCATCGAGTGCGCTTCGATCAGCGCCTCGGTCCTCGCGTCGCGGGCCAGCGGGGCCTGGACGACGAACAGCTGCTCGCCGCGGACCTCCTCGCCGCCCTGCTCGGTGCGGCGGTGCTCGAAGGTGACGTTCCACCACATGGCCAGCTCCTCCTTTCTGGTGCTCGGGCCGACTCAGCGGCGCTTGGCCTGGGCGACCTTGGCGTCCCAGGCCGCCTTCTTCTCCTTGGCGGCCAGCTCCGCCTCGATCGCCTCGCGCTCCAGGGCGCCTGCCTGGAGGCGGTCGATGCGCCGCTCGACGGCGCCCTTGCCGACGCCGGTCAGGTGGGCGACGACCGCCAGGCCGACCAGTCCGGCGGAGCGGGCGATCTCACCGGCGGTGTAGTGCTCGGGCTCGTGGCTCATCGGGGTGCTCCCTTGTCCTGTGGTGCGGGGTTGGTTGGGGTCGGGCGACCGGCCGGTGGCCGGCCGTCCTCGCCGAAACCCGGGGCGTGATTTCCCTGGGTATCGGCGGGGGCGGCCGATCAGAACTTGAAGTGGCCGACCCAGTTGAAGAAGCCCTGGATGAAGTTGCCGATCCACGGGCCCGCCGCGGTTCCGGCGAGGACGTATCCGAGGGCGACGCCCAGAATCAGCTGCCAGATCTTCATCCCGCCGAACTTGACGGCGGCGGCGGCGAGCAGGGCGAGGATTATCACGATCGAGACCGTTGCCATTTTCTTTTCCCCCGAATTCTGGGATTTTGGGACAGAGATATCCCCTGGCGATATTTCCGGTTCTTTCTCAGATGAGGGTCGGCGGCCCGGTTGTTTCTCTTTCTGGGCCGCCGACCCGGTGTTTCATCCGCCTACTTGGCGAGTTCCTTCACACCCGCCCGGGGGCGCTTCGCGGCCCACTTGGCGAGGTCGATCGGACGCCAGGCCGGGGACGCTCCGACCCGGAATTCGCCCGGGATCGGGTTGCGCTGGCGGGCCTTCACGAAGGCCGCCTTGCCGTTGGGCCCCTCGTAGCCGAGGTGGGCCGCCGCGGCGTCGAGACCGACGATCGCCTCGGGCTCCTCCAGGGCCGCCTGCTTGACGAGCGGGACCACCTTTGCCAGGTGGACATCACCGTCAGTGACAGTCTTGTCTGCCCCGTTACGTCCCGTTTCGTCCATGGACTGTCCATGGACACTCCCCACATAGATCCCGGGAATGTCCTCCACCGTCTCCAGCAGGGACATCTCCGCGATCTCACGCTCCGCGATCGGCACGTAGGCGGCCGGCCGGACCGGCTGGCGGCCGTTGAGCGCGTACTCGCGGGCCTCGTCCTCGCCCACGAACACCATCTGGCAGGTCCGCTCCGAGCCGCCGATCACGACGATCGCCCGGCCGTTGTGACGGCTCGACTTCGGGCGCGGCGTCGTCGCGACCAGCGAATTCCACGCCTGCGGCGAGAAACGCGCCAGAATCTTCGCGCCGTACTGGTCACGCAATTCCGTGCCGCCCGCAGCCCGCGCGGTCAGCCGCTGGTAGACCGAAATCACGTTCATGTTGGCCTGGCGGCCCTTGAACAGGGTCTTCGCGACCTGACCGAAGACCGGCGGCCGGGCCGGGTCGCCCTTCCCCTTCACATCGGCCCAGGTCTGGTAGGACTCCTCCGCGAAGTCGTTCTGCTCCTCCATGATGAGGAACCAGCGCGGGAAAGTCGCCGACTTGTCCGCCTTCTTAATCTGGTAGCGCCGCTCCATCTCCAGCGCGAATTTCGCGATGGCCTCCCACTGCTCGCCGATCTCGGTGTAGATCTCGACCTCGGGAATCCCGTCCAGGCAGTCCTGGGAAATCAGCTTCGGGTCGATGATGATGACCTTCTCCGCGCCCTTGCGGATCTGCTGCACGATGATGTTCCGCAGCGTCGCCGACTTGCCGCCACCGGTCCCGATCGACAGGCCCACGTGCGGAGTCTCGTCGTCGAAGTCGATGACGATCTTCTCGTTGCGCGTGCCCAGGCCGATCAGCACCTGCGAGGCCGGAAGAGCGTCGATCAGGTCCCTGACCTCGGAAAACAGCACCTTCTGCGGCGGGCGCGGCGGGTGCTTGAACTCCACCTTGAAGCTCTGGTGGTTCCAGCTCGCCTCCCACTCGCCGGGGATGCGCCGGTTGACCAGGTTGGTCACCCGCAGCTGCTCCCCGTCGCTCAGCTCGGCCTCCGGCGGGAACTTGAGGACCACCTTCGCGTCCTCCACCGCCGCCGCCCGGCGCTCCAGCCACCACGCCACGGGCTTGAAGGCCCGCACCGCGTCGTACCCCTCCAGCGGCCGGCGCATCACGTTCTCCCGGGTGGCGCGCAGCCACTCCACCCACCGCCAGGTGTCCATCCGGGCCGCCAGCTGCTCCGGCAGCCGCTCCCGCAGGGTCCTGCGGGTGTCCCCGACCGAACCCATCACGTGGACCGGGATGTCGACCCACTTCTTGGCCTCGTCCGCCTGCGGGATGTCCTCTCGGAAAATCTTCTTGTAGGCGGCGTAGAACGGGCGGACCACCAGCTGGCGGTGCACCCGCCGGGCCCGGCCCCGCCGCCAGATGACGACGGCCAGCGCCAGGACCAGGGTCAGACCGGCGATCAGCTCGGTCTGGTAGTGGTACCAGGCCCACACCCCGGCGCCGGCCGCGGCCACCAGCAGGACCAGGGCCAGGATCTTCACCGAGCGCGGGACCAGGGTCATCCAGTGCGCCCGCTTCGCCGTCGACCAAGCGTTGGGCATCCAATCCGGCGCCTCCGCCGCGGCCAGCGGCTGCTGCTGGCTCGCCAGCATCTTCGACAGCCGGCGCATCGAGCCCGAGCCCCGGCGGGGCACGAAGAGCAGCACGAGCAGCAGAGCCGCTCCGATCGGCCAGACCTCCACGCTGCTCACACCCCCTTCGCGCTGCTGCGGTTGCTGCTGCCGTGCTGCCGTTCCTGCTGCTTCCGGTGCCGGGCGCTGCCGCCCCGCTCCGGCGGTGCTGCGATGATGTGCATCGCGGTTCCCTTCCGCTTCGGAGAAGCCGCTGCCGTCCGGCGGGCACGTTGCTGCCAGGCTGAGAGCCCGCCGGATGGTGCTGCTTCATCCCTTGATTCACTTCGATTCCGCGCTGTTCCTCACGTCCGGCAGCGCTCCGGCCGCCGGGCCCTGATCTGGGATTGTGCTGACTTTTCGCGTCCCGGGCGGGGCCCGGGGGCTGCGGGGTTCTGCACCCTCCTGCTGGCGCAGCGCCCCGCAGCGCTGCCCTTCGCGGCTGTCGACTTGTCGGTACCTGTCGGTCGACTCATCGACTGCTGCACGTGTCCTTCAATCGGTGGTACCGGTGCTGCGGCGCAGCGGGACGATGTTGCTCTGGCGCTGCTGCTCGGCGTGCTTCTTGCTGACCTTGTCGATCGAGCCCCGGTTGACGGTGTAGCCGTGCTGCTGAAGCCAGCCGTTCAGCACCGGCTGCTGGTAGGTGTTCAGCACACCGATCGCGTAGCGGATCCGGTCGGTGTCGAACCGGGCCTCGGCGAGCGCCTTCACGTGGATCAGGTCCAGCTGCGGCTGCTGCTCCTCGGCGGCCGGCTCGACGGTGGTCAGGTCCGCCTCCAGCTGCTGGAGGAGATCCTGGACCGCGCCGTCCACCGGGTCGGGGGCGCCGCCGCCAGGGCCGTCCGGGCCGTCGTCGTCCGGGCCCTCCTCGGTCTCGGTATCCCGGGGTCCGGGGACTGCCGGTTCCTGGAGTTCCGGGATCACGGAGTCACGGGACGGCTCGGATGCGCTCGACGCGGGGAGGGGATTCGCCGCCGGCAGGGCGGGCCGCTCGACCGCCGCGACGACCTGCGGGGCGCTCTCCCACGGCGTGGGGTGGACCAGGGCTGCCAGCGACGGGGCGTGCGCGGAGACCGCCAGGTCCGCCATCAGCTCGGCCTTCGCTTCCTCGCTCCTCGACACCTGCGCGGTGCGCAGCTGCTTGCGGAGCCTGGCCATGAGCCGGCGGCCCCTCCAGCCCTTGCGTGCCCTGGGCGACAGGGCGTTGTAGCGGTCGATCAGGTTCGCGGCCTTGGTGCGGGCCCGCTCACGGGCGATGTCCTCCGCGTCCTGGTCGGCACGGACGATCCCGAAGAAGGCCAGCAGCCACTGCTGGAGACGGCGCACCAGCTGCGCGACGAAGCTGTTGTTCTCCGCGCCGGGCTTGGCGTGCCGCAGCTCGATGCCCATCGCCAGGTGCCACATGGCCGCCGCGCCGATCGGGCCAAGCACGATCCGCCACAGCGCCCCGGCCGCGCTCACGTTGCCGTGCGCGTCGACCGACTCCGCCCAGGCCGGCACCGCCAGGAAGCAGGAGAGCACCCAGACCGCGGTCCCCGGCCAGCCGGTGCGGTTCATGTCCTTGTTGTTGAGGTTCTGGCGGGCCGCCAGCGCCAGCGCGAACAGGATCATCTCGCCGGTGAGGAACAGCGCCGCACGCTCGACGGTGTCGCTGATGTGCAGGTGCGAGCTGGCGAACCTCCACGCGGTGTTCGCGCCCACCGCGGTCGCGGCCAGCGCGGCCAGGGTCGTCATGACCTGGGCCGGGCTCAGCCGCCCCTCCTTGCGGCGCTCGTTGATGAGCTTGACGGCCTTGGTGCCGTAGTAGCCGGCAGCGCCAAGCATCGTCAGGCCCAGCACTCCCCCGACCACGGCCGTCGGCCAGGGATTCGCCGAAGCGAACTCTCCGATCCGATCGCTGATCATCTGCTGCTTCTCCTCTGGGATCGAACGCCAAGTAGCAGCGCTACCGTAGCGGGCTACGTAGCAGCGCAGACATCACACTACAGAGACGCATACCGTCCACGCAACTAGTCACGCTACATTTCTGGGCTACTCGGGTCTCTCGCTGCCGTCTGCTGCTTCCCTCGCTTCATCACACTGACGATCATTCAGGCACTGGCCGTGACCAAACCATGGTTCGCGAGGGACCATTGACGGACCGCAACCGGACCAGTGCAGGACCAGCACTTCGCAGCAGGTCCGGCGGCGGCAACACTGGCCATATGAGCAGCAAAAACACCGTGGGGGAGGCGCCGTGGCTGGCAAAGCCGACGGCCGTGAGCCGCGCACCATGCTGGAGAAGATGCTCTGGGAACTTCCCCAGACCTACGACGAGGTCTGCGACGACTTCAACGACCTCGCCAAGAAGCTGAGGGAGAGCGCGACCATGAGCCCCCGCCATCTGCGGCGGCTCGCGGCCGGCGACCGAGCCGGGACAACCCAGGTGACGCGCCGGGTACTCCAGGCGATGTTCAAGGTCCCCATCGCGGAACTGCTGAGCCCGTGGCACCCCACCGTGGTCAGCGGATCGACGGGCCTGGTCATCGCCCACGACAGCCAGGACACGGAACAGGAGCTGATCGCCATGGCGGCTCAGCGGGCACGTCAGTTCGCCCTGCTCACCGGGCAGGAAAACCTCACCGACGAAGCGATGGACCTGGTGTACGACGACGTACGCCAACTGACCCTCGACTACCCCCAGCGACCCCTGTCCGAGCTGCTGGGCAACATGGTCACGACCCAGGAGAACATCTACGGGCTGCTGGAGCGGCGCACCGCCCCCAACCAGAGCAGGCAGCTCTACTTCCTGGCCGGCGTCACCGGCGGCCTGCTCGCCAAGGCGAGCCACGACCTGGCCGACCCGAGCGCCGCCATGACCCAGGCCCGAACCGCCTACATGTGTGCGGAGCATGCCGGCCACCACGGCCTAAAGGCGTGGATCCGCGGGATCCAGTCGCTGGTGGCCTACTGGGCCGGCCGCCCCCACGAGTCCATCCGCTACGCCCAGTCGGGCGGGGAGCTGGCCGCCCTCAGCGGCAACACCACCAGCGTCTGGCTCCCGGCCAGCGAGGCGCGCGCCTGGGCCGCCGTCGGCAACGCCGAGAAGACCCGCGAGGCCATCCGCCGAGCCGAGGCCGCCTGGGACACGGTCAACCCTGACGAGCTGGACGAACTCGGCGGTCTCGCGGTCTTCAGCCGCTCCCGCCAGCTCTACTACGCCGCCGATGCGCTCTCGGTATTGAAGTCCGAGGCCTCCTCGGCCCAGGACTACTCGGCACAAGCCGTCGAGGCGTATGCCGACAGCACCCACCCGGACTGGGCATTCGGCGACCAGGCCGGCAGCCACGCCGCGCTCGCCATCTCGCGTCTCGCGGCCGGGGAGCTGGACGGCGCCCGGGAGGCTGTCGCACCTGTCCTCGACCTGCCTCCGGCCCAGCGCATCAACGGGATCGTGGCCTGCACGATGAAGGTCCACCGAGCCCTGGTCGCCTCCCCACTTGCTCCTTCCGGGCAAGATCTGCTGGAGGAGATCGAGATGTTCGTGCGCACGCCGCTGAAGGCGCTGCCGCGCTGATCCTGGAGGAGAGGCCGTGTCCCACCCAGTACGCCTGACCGGAGCCCGCACCGTGCTGCGGGAGTTCCGGCACGATGACGCCGCTGATGCCCTCCAGGTCATGGGTGACGACCGGGTGACCAAGTGGCTGTCCTTCGACAGCCGTTCACCCGAGCAGGTTCAGGCGATGATCGACAGCGCCGTCGAAAGGGCGCAGCAGAGCCATCGCAACGAGTACTACCTGGCCATCACGCCGTTGGACTCCGACCGGCTCGTGGGGTTCGTCCGGGTGGGGCTGTCCGGCGTGCAGGCCGGCAAGCTCGGCTATGCGGTGGCGGCCGACAGCTGGGGCCGCGGGCTCGCCACCGACGCTGCGAGGACGATGGTCCAGTTCGCGTTCGAGGAGCTGGGTCTCCACCGGGTCAGTGCCGCGATCGGGCCCGACAACGCGGCCTCAATCAGGCTGATCGAGAACCTCGGATTCGCCCGGGAGGGAGTGCTGCGCGACCACGTCTTCACCAACGGAGCCTGGCGGGACAGCGTCCTGTACTCGGTGCTGGCGCAGGAGTGGACCGGCATCACTGCGGGCTGACGACAGAACACAAGCGAGGAGGGCGGGCCCCAGCCGCGTCGCCGAGCCCGGCGGGGTAGCGGCGCAGCAGGACGGCCAGCAGTTCGTGGCCGGTTTCCGCGTAGCACTGCTCGTCGGCGTGCAGGATC
>NZ_JBEYVJ010000198.1:0-13142 GCF_040643935.1 Kitasatospora sp. NPDC047058
CCGGGACGGCGGCGGGCCCGCGAGCCGATGACGGCGGGCGGGCCGGGTCAGGCCGCCGGGGCCGAGGGGGTGCGCCCGTGCGCCTCGAACGCGAGGTCCTGCCACTCCTCCCACGTCTGCAGCCGGTCGGCGTAGACCTGCTGGACCAGCTGGTTGTTCTCGTTGCCGAAGAACACCCGCAGCGGCGGGTCCCCGGCGTCGACGACCTTGAGCAGCGCCCGGGCCGCCGCAGCCGGGTCGCCGGAGTCGAGCGTCCGCACGTTCGCGGCGAAGGCCTCCCGGAGCCCGTCGTACAGCGGGTGGCCCTGGGCGTGGACGGCGGAGGCGATCGCGTCGGTGGCGTAGGAGCCGGGCTCGACCAGCGTCACCTTGACGCCGAAGCCGGCGACCTCCAGCGCGAGGGACTCGCTCAGCCCTTCCAGCGCCCACTTCGAGGCGCAGTACCCGCCGCCGAGCGGGAACGCGGCGACGCCGGCGGCCGAGGAGACCTGGACGATGTGCCCGCCGCCCTGCTCCCGCAGGTGGGGCAGCACGGCCCGGACGACCCGCAGCGGGCCGAACAGGTTGGTCTCCAGCTGGTCGCGCAGCTCCTGGTCGGACAGCTCCTCGACGGCGCCCGACAGGCCGTAGCCCGCGTTGTTCACGACGACGTCGAGCCGGCCGAAGTGCTCCTTCGCCCGCCCCACGCCCGCGTCGACGGAGGCGGGGTCGGTCACG
Organism: Kitasatospora sp. NPDC047058; assembly: GCF_040643935.1. NCBI lineage: Bacteria > Bacillati > Actinomycetota > Actinomycetes > Kitasatosporales > Streptomycetaceae > Kitasatospora > Kitasatospora sp. NPDC047058. The sequence goes on from NZ_JBEYVJ010000198.1 coordinate 718, forward strand.
TCCAGTGCGAGCGGGAGCACCGCGTCGCCGAACGCGGCGACCAGTCCGCCGAGGTGCTCGGGGTTCCGGGCGGTCGCCGCCACCCGGTCACCCCGGGACAGGGCGGCCTCGACGAAGCCGCGGCCCAGGCCGCGGGACGAACCGGTGACGAACCAGACCTTGCTCATGAGGGCAATCCGTTCCTTCGTTGCCGATGGGTACACCGTCTGGGACGAGACGGCCCGGCGGACTGTGACACGGGCCGGCCCCGGCGCGGGACCGGAAACACCGGCGCGGGACGGGCGACACCGGCGGGCGGGCCCGTTCGCCGCCCCGCGCGGAAAAAATCCGGAAGAATTCCGGCGGCGGTGTCGAGAACCCGCGCCCGGCTCCGTCCCCGGGGTGAACGCGCCCACACCGGGTCGCACCAGGACCGAGGAGAACCACGATGGCCAAGTACCTGCTGCTCAAGCACTACCGCGGCGCCCCGGCCCCGGTGAACGACGTGCCCATGGACCGCTGGACGCCGGAGGAGATCTCGGCGCACATGCAGTACATGCACGACTTCGCGGCCCGGCTGGAGAAGACCGGCGAGTTCGTCGACGGCCAGGCGCTCGCCCCCGAGGGCTCGTGGGTCCGCTACGACGGCGAGGGCCGCCCGCCCGTCACCGACGGCCCGTTCGCCGAGACCAAGGACCTCATCGCCGGCTGGATGGTGATCGACGTCGACAGCCACGAGCGCGCGGTCGAGCTCGCCGGTGAACTGTCGGCCGCCCCCGGCGCGGGCGGGAAGCCGATCCACGAGTGGCTGGAGGTGCGCCCGTTCCTGGCCGCGCCGCCCACCATCACGGAGTGACCGCACCGATGGACGAGGCCCTGCTCCGCAGTCTCACGCCGGGTGTCCTCGCCGTCCTCGTCCGCCGCGGAGCCGACTTCGCGGCGGCCGAGGACGCCGTGCAGGACGCGCTCGTCGAGGCGCTCCGCGTCTGGCCGGCGGACCAACCACGGGACCCGAAGGGCTGGCTGGTCACCGTGGCCTGGCGCAAGTTCCTCGACGCGGCCCGGGCGGACGCCGCCCGGCGCCGGCGCGAGGACCGCGTCGACGAGGAACCGGCACCCGGGCCCGCGCCCGCGGTCGACGACACGCTCCGGCTCTACTTCCTCTGCGCCCACCCGTCGCTGACACCGGCGTCCGCGGTCGCGCTCACGCTGCGCGCCGTCGGCGGACTGACCACCCGCCAGATCGCCCGGGCCTACCTGGTGCCCGAGGCGACCATGGCCCAGCGCATCAGCCGCGCCAAGCGCACCGTCTCCGGCGTCCGCTTCGACCGGCCCGGCGACGTCGCCACCGTGCTGCGCGTCCTCTACCTGGTCTTCAACGAGGGCTACTCCGGCGACGTCGACCTCGCCGCCGAGGCGATCCGCCTCACCCGGCAGCTGGCGGCCCGGGTCGACCACCCCGAGGTGGCGGGGCTGCTCGCCCTCATGCTGCTCCACCACGCCCGGCGCGCCGCCCGGACCACGCCCGACGGCAGCCTGGTCCCGCTCGCCGAGCAGGACCGCGGCCGGTGGGACACCGCCGCCATCGCCGAGGGCGTCGGGATCCTCCAGGCGGCCCTCGCCCGCGACCGGCTGGGCGAGTTCCAGGCCCAGGCCGCCATCGCGGCCCTGCACGCCGACGCGCCCACCGCCGGGGAGACCGACTGGGTGCAGATCGTCGAGTGGTACGACGAGCTCACGCACCTGACCGACAGCCCCGTCGTCCGGCTCAACCGGGCGGTCGCCGTCGGCGAGGCCGACGGACCGCGCGCCGGGCTGGCCGCGCTAGCGGAACTGGACGGCTCCCTGCCCCGCCACACCGCGGTGGCGGCGTACCTCCACGAACGCGACGGCGACCTGGCCACGGCCGCACGGCTCTACGCCGAGGCGGCGCACCGCGCCCCCACCCTCGCCGAGCGCCACCACCTGACCCGCCAGGCCGCCCGCCTCAACACCGGCCACCCCTGACCCGCCGGGCCCGGAGCCGCAGCCGGGGCCGGCTCCGGCGGGTCAGTCGTAGATCCGGGAGTAGAGCTCCCGGATCTGGCCGGCGGTGGGCACGACGGGGTTGTTGGCGGGGGAGCCCGACGCCAGGGCCTGCTCGGCCATGAGCGGCGTCAGCCGGGTCCACGCCTCGCGGTCGATGCCGTGGGCGCGGGGTGTGGGCACCTCCAGGTCGTGGCACAGGCTGCGGAGCGCGTCGACGAGCTTTCCGGCGGCCGCGTCCGCGGAGTCCGCGGCGGTCGCGACGCCCAGGGCACGGGCGCAGTCGGCGTACCGGCCGGGTGCCGCGTGCACCGAGAAGGCGGTCACCGCGGGGAACAGCATCGCGTTCGACAGGCCGTGGGCGACGTGGAAGTGAGCGCCGATCGGACGGCTCATGCCGTGCACCAGGGCGACGCTGGAGTTCGAGAAGGCGATGCCGGCCTGGGTCGCGGCGAGCATCATGGCCTCGCGGGCCGGGGCGTCGGAGCCGTCCGCGTAGGCGCGGCGCAGATGGCGGCCGATGGTGGCGATCGCGGCGAGGGCGAGGCTGTCGGTGAAGGGGTTGGCCTTGCGGCTGACGTACGCCTCGACGGCGTGGGTGAGGGCGTCGATCCCGGTGTCGGCGGTCAGCCGGGGCGGCATCGACATGGTCAGCTCCACGTCGACCACGGCGGCGAGCGGCTGGAACGCCGGGCCCAGGCAGAGCATCTTCTCGTCCGTGGCGCTGTCGGTGATGACGGTGACCTGGGTCGCCTCCGAGCCGCTGCCGGCGGTGGTGGGGACGGCAATCACCGGGAGCGCGGGACCGGAGTTGACACGCGGCGCCTTGTAGTCGCGCATGTGACCGCCCTGCACGCCGAGCAGGGCGAGGGCCTTGGCGGTGTCCATCGGGCTGCCGCCGCCGAACCCGACGACCGCGTCCGCCCGGTGGTCGTGCAACGCCTCCAGGCCCGGGGCCAGGGAGTCGGTCGTCGGGTCGGGCACGGTGCCGGAGAACAGCCGCGGCTGCAGCCCGGCCTTCTGCAGCGTCGCCGTCAGCCGTTCCGCCGCGCCGGTCCCGACCAGGAACGCATCCGTGACGAGGAGCGGGCGGCTCAGCCCCAGCCCCGCGACGACGTCGCCCAACTCGTCGGCGGCACCGGGGCCGACGCGCATGATCCGGGGCAGGGACAGGCTGGCGACCATGGAGGACCTCTCGACGGCGACGGGGGAGGGGCGGCCGGGCGGCCGGGCGGGGAACGCTTCGACTGTGCCGCCCGCGAGGTCGTGCGTTCAATCGCCAATCGCGCAGACGAGGTGTGCAGGAATGCAGATACGCTGCCTCCGTGCACCCGCGTTCCCGCCCGGTCGGCGAGGATCCGGCCCCGCCGCCGCCGGCGGACCGCAGCGGGCCCGATCCGCGCAGGCTCCGCGCGGACGATCTCCGCCACCTGCTCGCGGTCGCCCGTACCGGGCGGCTGGTGGCCGCGGCCGATGCGCTCGGCGTGGACCACACCACCGTGTCCCGACGCATCACCGCGCTGGAGCGGAGCCTCGGCGTGCGGCTGATGGAACGCGGCACCGAGGGCTGGGCCCTGACGGGTGCCGGCAAGGCCGTCGCGGAGCGCGCCCGTGCGATCGAGGACGCCCTCGTCGACGTCGTCGACGCGGTGTCCGGCCGGGACGCGCCGTCCCTGCACGGCACCGTCCGGGTGAGCGCTCCGGACGGCTTCGGCACCGTCTTCGCCACCCCGGCGCTGGCCCGGGTGCGCCGGCGCCATCCCGGGCTCCTGGCCGAACTCATCACGGCCACACGGCAGTTGGCCCTCCACCCGTCCGGCTTCGATCTCGCCCTGGCCATCGGCAGGCCGCCGCGGAGCCGGCTGGTGACCGAGCACCTCACCGACTACGCGCTGGGCCTGTACGCCAGCGACGAGTACCTCGCACGGTGCGGGGTTCCCGGGACGCTCGCCGACCTGCGGGAGCACGCGCTGGTCTTCTACATCGAGTCGATGCTCCAGGTCGGCGACCTCGACATCGAACGCCATCTGCCGGGCGTCACCCCGGCGTTCTCCTCCACGAACGTCTTCGCCCAGCTCGAAGCCACCCGGCTCGGGGCCGGCATCGGCGTGCTGCCGGCCTTCCTCGCCGGCCGGGCCGGGTTGCGGCGGCTGCTGCCCGGCGAGGTCGACATCCGACTGCCGATCACGCTGGCCGTGCGGCGGGAGGCGGTCGGCCACCCCGCCGTACGGGCCGTGCGGGACGCCCTGCACCACGAGGTGGCCGAGCGCACCGCCGAACTGCTCCCGGAACCGCCCGGGCCGGAGCGGTGAAGCCCGGCCCGGACCGGTGAGCCCCGGCCCGGACCGGTGACCGGGCCGCCGGAATGCACCGGGCCCCCGTCGGGGACGGGGGCCCGGCGAACTCCCCGGCGGCTACGGGCAGTTCTCGTCGATCTTGTACTGGAGCGCCCTCGGGTAGTCGTGCCGGCTGAGCCGGACGCGGGCGAGGATCGGCGCGTGGTTGACATCGTTGCCGGCATCGGCGAGGTCGCCCAGGAGCGCGTCGAGGTCGGCGTGGGTGGTGAGCTCGAACCCGTGCATCCGGTCCTTGTCCGTGCCGAAGACCTCGGCGAGCTTCTCGTACCGCCACGGGTGCAGCACGTTGTAGAAGTCGGCGCCGTTGGACGGCTTCTCCTTGTAGTAGCACGGGCTGACCAGCATCTGCTCGATGCCGTAGAACCCCTCGTTGTCCAGGACGAAGACCACCGGCCGCAGGTGGTGGCGCACCTGGGTGGACAGCTCCTGGCAGATCTCCTGGAAGGAGCCGTCCCCGACGAACACCAGCGGCCGCTTCATCGGCTGCTGCCGGCCCAGGGCCACGCCGGTGGCCGCGCCGACCGAGTAGCCGATGGACAGCCAGCTGTTCTGGGCCAGGAAGCCGGCCCGCTCGGTGATCCGCAGGTTCATCGAGCCGAGCAGCGCGAACGCCGCGTCCGAGACCACCGTGAACGGCGACGGGGCCTCCGGGTCCCCGCCGGTGGCCTCGTGCTCCAGGAAGAAGTTGACGCGCTCGAAGAAGCTGTCGTAGGTCAGCTCCGGCGGGCCCTGCTCGGAGCTGAGCGAGTCCAGGAAGTCGGCCGTGCTGGCCGGGACGTCCAGGCCCGCCGCGTGCGCCAGCGCGAAGTGGTCGGCGGCGAAGGTCTGTCCGCCTAGTCCTTCGAGCAACGCCGGGATGAAGCGGCCGAGTTGGACGTCGGGGAAGTACTGGGCGCCGACGCTGACGCCGCCGCGGGCCGCCACGATCCAGTCGTCGCCGATCGACTGGTCGCCGCCGAGGTTCTTGGACGTGGACCAGGTGCCCAGGCCGATCCGGCACCCGGCGTTCTTGAAGGTCTTCCGGACCTCCGGCAGGCTCGCCTTGCCGTTGTAGACGCCGGCGAACAACGGGTTCCGTTCGGACACCACGGACTTCGCGCCGACCGTGGTGCAGAACTGCATCCGGGTGAGCTGCACGAACTCCAGCAGCTCGTCCTCCAGCCGTTGCCGGACGAGTTCCTCGCCGGCCCAGACGATCGGGGTGCCGAACCTCCTGATCAGCTCCACGGCCGCGGTGACCGCCTTGGCCAGCATCGCCTTGTTCCGGTCGGTGAACGGGCGCTCGTGAGCGCGGAGTCCGCCCTGCGGAGGCGCGCACGGCGCGTGCCAGAGGTCCTCCATCACCTCCAGGTAGACGGGCTTGCGCTCGGTCAGGCACGCGGTGATCGCGCTGTCGATCTGCGAGGGCGCGAGCCCCGGGTTGGAGAGCACCTGCGCGTCCACCGTGACCTGTCGGTAGACGTCCAGGTTGCTCTCCCGGCGCGGGCTCATGTGCGAGGTGAGCAGGCCGACCGCCTGCTGGTTGAGCCACTGCTCGTAGGAGGGCGCCGCGTTGATCGCGATCAGCGGCACGTCCTCGACGTACGCGCCGCCGATGGTGTTGAGCAGGCTGAACGCGCCCACCCCGTAGGTCACCGCGACGGCGCCGACGCCCTGTTCGCCCTTCGCCGGGTCGGCGTCGGCGGCCCGGACCCGGGCGTAGGCGTCGGCGGCGTAGCCGCCGCCCATCTCGGTCGGGGTGCCGATCCAGCGCACCGCGGTGGTGGCGTGCATGATCGTCAGGAACGGGCCGAGGAAGTCGCCCGGCACCCCGAAGAGGTGGCGGATGCCCAACTGCTCCAGCCTGGTGGCCAGGTAACGGGCCACCGTCCATTCGTCGTTGCCGCTCATCGGCTCAGCTCCTCCTGCCGGCCTTCCCGGCCTTCCCGGCCCTCCCGGCTCTCCCGGCGGACCCGCACCTCGGGCCGGACCTCCGGTTCCGCGGGGGGCGGCGGCGGGGGCGCCTCGTGCACGGCGATCGCCGCGCGGACGCCGGTCTCCACCGCGCCCTCGATCCAGGCGTGCTTGAGCGAGACGTGCTCGCCGGCGAAGTGCACCGGGCCCTCCGGCTTGACCACGTCGAGGTGGAAGCTGGTCATCTGGTGCGGGGTGTACACCGCCGCCTCGCCGAAGGCGTACGGGTCGCGCAGCCAGCTCTGCGTCTTCCCGTAGCCGGTGTAGAACACCTCGATCCGCCGGCCGTGCACCGACTGGAGGTTGCGCAGCGCGTAGACGTAGCGCTCGTCGTCCTCCATGGAGTCCCAGCGCACCGCGTCGTCCGACCAGCTGTAGCTGGCCAGCACGACCCCGCCGCCGTCGCCGTCGGGCACCGGGTGCGAGGGGTAGTACATGAAGCGGTTCGGGTTGTCGGTGGTCGAGCCGCCGCCGAAGCAGTTGGTGGCGGGGCGCACGCTCGCCCGGAGCAGCGGGGTGTGCTGGTAGACGTCCCGCTGGGCCGGGCTGATCCGGCGCTCGTCGACGCTGGCGTGTGCGCCGAGCAGCACGTCCGGAAGGTTGCGCGGGGGCCGGTGGCCGTTGTTTGCGGCGGCCACGGCCGCCTCGGCGTCGTCCTCGCCGGCCCGCTGGTAGTACTCGTACAGGCCGGGGGCGATGGAGTCGAGTTCGGTCTTCCAGTCCGCCTCGGTGAACTCCCACCAGCGCCGGGAGAACTCCAGCAGCACCTTGGTGGCCTGGTCGTAGTGGGTCTCGATGATCGCCCGGCGCTTCTTGTAGGAGAACGGGGGCGTCACCTGGACGAACCGCATGGCCGAGAACGGGACCGTGACGATCGCGAAGTCGCCCTTCCAGACGGTGGGTTCGGCCTCCGGGTCGTCCTCGGGGACGGTCTCGACGGCGACCTGCGGCCCGACCGGGCCGACGTTGCGGGCTCCCCCGCCGTCCCGGCGGGGGTCCCAGTACTCCATCCGGATCATCCGCTCGCCCATCCGCAGCTCGTCCCGGAGCTCCCCGGCGAGCACGTCGGGCAGCTTCCAGCTGCCGCCCGCGATCTCCCAGTAGGTGGCCCTGGGGTCGATGTCGCTGCGGCCCAGGAAGGTGTGGAAGAAGGCCAGGTGCAGCCGCGAGGTCATGTTCTCGATGGTGCCGATCGCCTCGACGGCCTCGTCGCTGAAGCCCGCGTACTCGCGCAGGAAGCGGCCCATCGAGTAGCCGTCGAAGTCGCGGATCACCCGGGCCCAGCCGTCCAGCCACTCGGCGAACGGCTTGTTCACCCGCTTGCCGTCCCTGATCACCGAGTAGTAGTCGCGGACCGGCTCCAGCGCCTGGTTGACCATGTCGGCGGCGGTGATCCGCGCCTCGTCGCCGGTCAGGTGGAAGCCCTCGTTGATGCAGCTCGGGTCGGCCGCGTACTCCTTGCGGCGGGCCTGCAGCCGGTTGGTGCGGATCCAGGAGTTGAAGCGCTTGGCCGGCTCGCGGAAGTCCGGGCTGTCCGTGCCGTACTTCCAGGTCCTGCCGGGCTCGAAGGACTCGTAGACGACCGGCGGGACGGGTGCGTTCTGGTTGCCGGTGTCCGGATCGACGTCGACGTTGAAGAACAGCTGCCGCTGCAGGCCGAGGCTGTCGACCAGGGCCAGGGTGAGCGGGTGGAAGCTGGGCAGCCGCATCGCCCCGGCCTCCGCGTACTGCTCCGGGTCGTAGAACGGTGTGTCGGCGTCGTCGTCGGCGGCGCGGAAGGTCTTGATCCGCCCGCCCACCCGGCTGGCGTTGGCCTCCAGGATGGTGACGTTGTGCCCGGCGTCCTTGAGCAGCTTCCCGGCGACCAGGCCCGCGATGCCCGCGCCGACGATCAGCACGTCCTTGGGCTCGTCCGTCTCCGGGATGCCGTCCTTGATCAGGACGTCGAGGTAGTGCAGCTTCAGGTCCTTGTCGTCCGGACCGACCAGCAGCAGCTCGCGCGCCAGCTGCCGGCAGGTCTGCCAGCGGGCGCGGTCGCCGGCCGAGCCTTCGATGACGGGATTCTCCATGGTGTCTCCTCCTCGGGGTGCTCGGACGTCAGGAGCCGACGGGCTTGTTGGGGAGGTCCTTGCCCTCGGCGAGGAGGCGCAGCGTGCTGATCGAGGGGGTGAAGGCGTAGAGCGCGCCCGTGGTGTGGACGAAGCGCTTCATGTCGACCGTGCCGTGGGTGCCGTCCGCGAGCCCGATCTCGGCCTTGCCGGCGAGGCCGACGACCTTGTCGAGGCCGTTGGGGACGTGCGGGGAGCCCGTCCGGTCCCCGGGAGGGAAGTTCGGGTCGTTGGCCCAGTGCTGCTGGACCAGCTCGAACTGCAGCTCCAGCGAGGTGCCGTAGCAGACGAACATCAGCCCGCGGTCCTTGCCGTCGTCCGCAGCGCCCTTGAACTCCGGGCCGTACGGGATGCCCCGGCGCATCAGCCGGTGGCTCTTCGGCTTGTCGTCGCCGACGCCGGCGAAGGCACGCGGGTGGGTGCGGCGGATGTGCGCGACCCAGGGGGTGTGCTGGCCGGTCGGGTCGTTCTTGTAGTCGAAGTCGTTGCGGTCGGTACCGAGACCGGTCAGCGCGCCGGTCGGCGGGGCGAGCGGGGTGCCGTCCTTCGCGCGCCCGACCAGGCAGGCGCCGAGCCGGTTCGGGTCCATGGTCCCGGTGAAGTTCTTGACGCCGTCCACCACGGCCTTGTTCCAGCCGGCGACGTCCTGGCGCAGCCGGCGCACCACCTGGAGCGAGCCGTTCTTCATCCACTCGGGCGCCTTCCGGTCGCCCGCCTCGCTCTTGTGGCCGAACACGAACTCGCCGGGCTCGATCAGCTCGGTCCCGGCGTGGTTGTCGCGGCAGCCCTTGTTCTCCGGGTCCTCCCGGTGGAAGCCCTTCACGCCGGGCTGGGAGATGCCGTCCTTGTAGCCGAAGTGCTCGTGCCCCTTCAGCGGGCCCGTCAGGGTGCGGCCCCGGTCCACGTGGACGCGGGTGATCTGGTGGGCGTTCTCGACCGCGTCGAGGTTCTTCAGCTTCTCCTTCAGCAGCTCCTCGGTGTCCGCGGCGACGATGAGGACGGCGTGCACGGCCTTGTCGCCGGTCCCGGCGCCGAACAGCCAGTGCTCGGGGCCGCTCTCGTCGGTGTCCCCGAGGTCCTTGGCCCGCCCGGCCGCGCCCGCGCAGAACGACGGGAAGGCGCTGAGGTCCTTCTTGACCTGGTCGGGCTTGCTGGCGACGGTCACCAGGCCCTCGAAGGTCAGCGACACGCCGCACCGGACGGTCGTGATGCCGGGGTCACGGCCGAAGGCCCGGCGCGCCAGCGAGAACTGCTCGTTGAAGTCCTCGGTCTCGTTGGTGGTCGCGACGGTGTTGAGGATCGCGGAGAGCCAGCCGCGGCCCTTGGCGGCGTCCGGGAAGTGCAGGTAGCGGAAGTCCGTGAAGTCCTTGTTGAACGCCGCCAGGATGTTGCCCTGGATGTCGGTGTTCGTGCGCAGCTTCGGCTGCGGCAGCTGCTCGATGGACGGGACGGTGGTGGGACGGGTGGGGGTCGTGGTCACGCCGGGGCTCCTCGCGGTGGGGGGGGAAGGCAGGCAGAAGTGGTCACGAGAGGTGACGGGCCTGACACCCAACGTAGCTTCGTCGTCGAGAGTCCTGTCAACCGGAGGTCAGCCTCCCGACGGGCTCACGCAGTGTCACCGCCGCCGCGGCCGGGGCGGCGGCCGGGCGGTCTGGCACCGCTGCCCTGCCTGCCCGTGCCGCCGGGGCGCCTATGCTGGCGGCCATGATCGAGCTCCCCGGTTTCGCCGTCCTGCTGGCCCGCCTGCTGGACCACCGGGGCCTGGCGCCCGCCGAACTGGCCCGGCGGGCGGAGGCCGCCGAGCCCGAGGTGGCCGCGGTGCTCGGCGGCGCCGCGCCCGAACCCGCGCTGCTGCGCCGGCTCGCGCCCGTCCTCGGCCTGGACGCCGCCGACCTCTTCGAGCTCGCCGCCCTCCCGCTGCCGGAGGACCTCGCCCCGGCCGGCGGCATGGCCACCACCTCGATCACCGGTGTGGTGCGGCTCGCGCTCGCGCTGCCGCCCGCGTCCAGGGCCGAACTCCTGGCCCGCGTGGCCGAGTTGCCGTCCGCGCAGCACCGCGGGCGGATCGAGGGCCTGCCCGCCGCCCTGCCGGACCGGCACACTCCGGGGAACCTGCTGATGCGGATGGTCGCCACCCGCAACCTCGGCTGGAACGGCACGGTGAAGGTCGTCCAGCTGCTGACCGGCCGTTCCCGGATGGCCACCGTCTACGGCCGGATCGCCTCCGGCGAGGCCGAGCTGACCCCGGAGCTGGTCTCCGACCTCGCCACCGTCCTGGCGCTGCCCGCGGCGGACCTCGCCGCGGTGCTCGGCCTCCCGCTGCCCGCGGACGCCACGGCCGCCCCGGCACCGGGCGAGGCCGTCACCGACGCCGCCCTGCTGCTCCGGGACCTCCGGCGGCTGGGTGTCGAGCAGTTGCGCGAGGCCGAGGACCTCGCCCGAGCCCTGCCGCCCGCCTGAGCCGCCCGCCGCGCGGGTGCCGGTGCGCGGCCGTCCCGCGCGTCGGGGTCGGGCCGGGCCGGTCAGGCCAGTTCGTGGCCGGCGTCCCGCAGGGCGGCCGCCGCGGCGGGCACGCGTCCGGCCGGCACCAGCACCAGGTCGGCGTCGAAGGTGGAGGCGACGAAGACCGGGATCGCGGCGGCGGCCAGCGGCGTGAGCAGGGCTGCGAGCATGCCCGGTACGTCGAGTCCGTGCGCCGTGTCGCCGCCGTAGAGCGCGGTCCAGCGTTCGGTGTCCGGGGCGTCCTCGGGGCGGGCGCGGCGGATCACCGTCAGCCCCTCCGGGGCGCGGACCAGGGCGAGCCACTCGCCGTCGGGCACCCGGGCGCCGTGGTCCAGCCGCTCGACGACGAACGCGTGGGGGAGGGGCCGGAGTCGCTGCGGGACGAAGGAGGTCATCGGGGCCGTCCGGTTCCTTCTGCTCGGGGTCGTGACCACGCGGTGCACGATCGGTGGGCGCGTGCCCGCCGGGCCGGCGGGCACGACGGGGGAGGGGTGCCCGCCCAGTATCCCGGGGGAACTGAGGCCCCACCAGATCGCCCTCCCACCGTTCTCCCACCGTTCTCCCACCGCCGGACCGGTCCGCGACCGGTCGCGGGGGCCGCCCCGGCGTCCGTGTGGGAGGCTGAACCCGAGCGGGCCCGTGGGCGTCTAGCCGGAGGGGCACCCGCCCCTCACCCCCCACCTGCACAGCGCGGAGAAGTCCCGGATGAAGCTCATGTCCTCGCGGTCGGCCACCGGTGCCGGGCCCGCCCAGGCGCCGTCGGGCGCGCCCGTCCCCCTGCTCCGGCGCCTCGCGCAGGGTGTCCGCCGGTACCCGCGGCGCTCGCCGGTCACCTTCGGCTTCGTCTGCCTGCTGCTGGCCGGTCACGCCTGGGTCGTCCACGGCAGCTCCGCCGACCTGCTCCAGTACCTCGGCACCAACGTCACCAACCTCGCCGACCACCCGGTGGTCTCCCTGCCCGGCAGTGCGCTGTTCTTCGACGGCGACCTGACCCACGTCTCCTCGGTCGCCTTCGGCGCCACCGCCATCACGCTGGGCCTCGGCGTCGTCGTCTGCCTGGCGGGGCTCGAACGCCGGCTGGGCGCCCCCCGGGCCTTCGGCGTCTTCTTCGGCGGCCACGTCCTCGCCAGCCTGCTGACCGCCGCCGTCATCCTCCTCGCCCTCGACCACGGCTGGTACCCGGAGGACGTCCGGACGGCGACCGACTTCGGCATCAGCTACGGCGCACAGACCGTCCTCGCCCTGACCACCGCCGCCCTGCCGTCCCGGTGGCGGCTGCCGTGGGCGGCCTTCGTCCTCGGCTGGCCGCTCGGCGGCCTGGACGGCTCCGGCCCGCTCCCCGACTTCACCACCGTCGGCCACCTCCTGGCGGCGCTGATCGGCTTCGCCCTGATCGCCGTCCCGCGCCTGCGCCGCCGCTGACCGCGCCCGGGCGCGGTCCGTCCTGGGCCCGTCCGTCCGCGGTTCCCCCCGCCACGGCCCCGGCCGGCCGCTCCCCCGC